>JAIOPP010000070.1 GCA_021413845.1 Planctomycetia bacterium
CCGGCACGGCCTCGCGCTCTTCGCGACCTAGAGCATAGCGAACATCGCAGCGCAGGTTCGTCCCTTTCACTTGCGAGCGGTAGTCGGTCGTCGCTTCGATCTGCGGCGCACTCATCGCGGCGTGTCGGTACGGGAGGTGAAAGAACTTCCGCGCGCCCCAGACCGCGACCGGTTGATCGCAATCGAGCGAGTAGAACCAAACGCCCGGCCGGCCCAACGCGTCGTGCACGTAAGTTCGGACGTTGAGTTCCAGGAAATTCGACAACCACGGCAAGTAGGGCGACCACCACGGGCGAATATTCCGCATCAGAAACGGCACGATGCCGACATAGGCCGAGCCATCGTAGGTGTCGACGTGTAGCCCCGGCGGCAGCGTGCGCTGAATTCGTTCCGGCTCGACGCGCCAATGCGCGAACAACAGCGAGCGCCACGACTGCCGCATCGCCGCTCCGCGCCGCGGTCGTTCGCGGAAGCGGAGTCGGTCGTCACGGGTCGGTCGGCGAAACTCGATGGGTGGCGAGTTACTCATGGCGGCAAAGAGTTAGGGGTCGCGGTGAACGGTTCCCGGCGAGAACGCGGGCAAGCAGACGGCGACGTACTCCGCGCCTTCGGCTCCCGGCGTGCTGTACTGAATCCACTCGCCGCCGTGAGTGATGATCGCTTGACCGGCCGCGACGTTGATCTCTCCCTCGCGCGTTTTCACGTGCAAAGTTCCTTTGAGTACGAGCGTGTACTCGTCGAACTCCGGGGTCTGGCCCGGCTCGACCCAACCCGCAGGGCTCACCATCCGAGCAACGCTCACACTGGCGGTTCCGGAGTTGATGCGGCCGACGTATTCTTCGATCCGTTTCGGCTTGTTGCCGGCCGCCTCGACGATCTTCGGCCCTGGGATAAATGTCGGCATGACGAATGTCTCCTCGATTCGAGCAAGGGCGGTCCACGACCTCGCGCCCAATCGTATCAGACGCCGCAAGCCGATGCGCTTCGCCGTTTCGAGCCTGCTCCGGAGCAAATTCTTCCGGGGTGAGCGGGGAGCCGTCAGGCCCGGGTTCTGCCGTTGTAGCGTTGATTCTCGCACGTGCCTCAGTCCTTGACGTCGCCCGCATGGTGGCGGAGAATCGTGAGTTCCGAAATCGGTCGCGGCGAGAAAGCGTCGCCCGGCGGCTGATTTCCCGCAGGCCCCACCCCACCGCAATCGCACCCCAGAAGACGCACTCGCATGGCTCGCAATCGTATCGGCATTTGGTTCATCGGCGCTAAGGGTGGGGTCGCTTCGACGGCCATCGTCGGCTTGCTGGCCCTCAAGAAGGGACTGACTCAAACCACGGCTCTCGTCAGCGCGCTGCCGCAGTTTCAAACGCTCGACCTGATCGATTGGAAAGATCTCGTCATCGGCGGTCATGAGATTCGCGATCTCAAGAGTTACGAAGAAGCGATGCGGATGTGTACCGAGAGCCGCGCGATCGACGGCGAACTCATCGGCAAGCTCAAGGGGGAACTCGAGAAGCTCGACAAGGTGATCCGGCCGGGTACCGTGGCGAATTGCGGTTCGACGATCGAAGGGCTCGCCTCACCGACGGTGAAAGCAACGAGCAAAGAAACGCCGCGAGAAACGATTGCGAGAATCCAGGCCGATCTGAAAAAATTCGCCGAAGAGAACAAACTGGCGCATGTGATCGTGATTAACGTCGCCTCGACCGAACCGCCGGTCGACCCAGCGCAGTTCCCGACGAAGTGGAGCGAACTCGACAAGCTGATCGACAAGCCGAAGAAGTGCGTGCTGCCGGCCAGCTCGCTCTACGCGATCGCCACGCTCGACCTCGGCTACTCGCACCTGAACTTCACGCCGTCGCTCGGCACCAATCTGCCGGCGATCGACGAACTGGCTCGGGAACGTGGCAGCCGCCACATGGGATACGACGGCAAGACCGGCGAGACGCTGCTGAAGAGCACCCTCGCCCCGATGTTCGCCCGCCGCAATTTGAACGTCATGAGTTGGGTCGGTCACAACATCTTCGGCAACATGGACGGCAAAGTTCTCGACGACCCTTCGAACAAGAAAGCCAAGGTCACGAGCAAAGATCGGTTGCTCGGCAAGATTCTCGGATACCCACCGCAGACGCTCGTCTCGATCGAGTACATCGCGAGCATGGGAGATTGGAAAACCGCGTGGGATCACGTCCACTTCAAAGGTTTTCTCGGCACGCCGATGACGTTTCAATTCATCTGGCAAGGCTGCGACTCGCTACTCGCCGCGCCGCTCGTGATCGACTTGGTCCGCTTCACCGAACGTGCTTGGCGCAACGGCGACACCGGCATCCTCACGTTTCTCTCGAGCTTCTTCAAGAGCCCGATGGGGAGCGACGAACACGACTTTACGGTGGCGTTTCAATTACTCGAAACTTGGGCGCGCGAGACGGTTGCGAAGAAGTAGGGCTCAGTCCGGCCGACCGGCATCCAGCTGGATGACTCACACCGATCGCTTACTTAAAGCGAAGGCGTAGACGATGCCCGACCGGTTTATTCCGCCTCTTTATTAAACGTCTTCAACAGCTTTCGCCCTTTGAAGATCGCGTAAGCTTCGCGAGGCCCGAAGCCGCGGGTCGTCGGGAGAGAGAACCATTCGCTATGGTCGTCGGCGACGACGATCACGCCGCGCCGTCCGCCGTGCGAAGCCGTCGCCACGGCATGCTGCTCCTCGAAGAAGTGCCCCCAGATCGAAAGTTCGAGATCGGCGTATCCTTGCGCTTCGAGCGCACGGCCGACTTGCCCCCAGGCCTGTTCTTGGTCGGGAGATAGCTCTCCGATCGGAGTTTCGTAAATCTCGGCGTGCTCCGAATCGAGGCCGGCGTACAGGGCATAAATGTCGGGTGCCGGCAAATCCTGTAAGTCGATTTGCAAGGCATTGGTCGTCGGACCTACCAAGCCGACGCCGGCCACGGTGTTCTGGCCTCGCTGATATTCATACACGAACAAAAAGCATTCGACTCGGTCGACGTAGCCCGGCCAGTATTGCGTCAGGCGATCGATCAGTTCCAACGTGTCGGGAGCGACTCCGAACCGCGTCGGCTGCGCCATCCAGGCCGCCAAGTCTCCCTCGGCACGGGCCTCGGGCGACCGGAGTGCGGCGTCGACCTTTTCCGTTGCGCGAAGTTCTTCCAAGTAATAGAGCACGCGCGTCCGGACGACAGGCTCTTTCGCGAGCGTCTTGAGTCGTTCGAGCCCCTCTTCGTCGCCCAATCGAGCGAGTGCGGCAGCCGCCTCCGTCTGCATGTGGCGATGCTTTAAGTCGAGAACTTGTCGTAGTTTAGCGGTTGCCGAGGCATCGCCGCAAAGGGCCAGGGCATCGCACAGCGAGACCATCAGCGTCACGGCGTCGTTGACGATCTTACTGAGCTCTTGCGGCGTCGCGGCATACTCACGCGGCTGCTCTTCGATCCGCCCGAGTCGCTTCGCCAGTTCGCCGAGCAAGTGCGCCAACTCGCCGACGCGCCCCTTGGCCGGATGCTCGGGCAACACACGCCGCCGAGTTAGGAAGTTCCCGAGGTCAAGAACGATCGGCGCGAGCGTCGGCCGGCCGACGGCGTCCAATAATTTCGGGAAGAGTGCGGCGGCTCCCGGAAGTTTTTCCGTACGAGGTTGGAAGAGGGGAACGAGCGCCATCGTGGCTTGTCGTTCATCGGTCGGCGGAGCTTCCACGACGAGGTCGGCGAGCGAGGCCAGCGCGGGTGCATAGCCGTCGATCGCCAGGGTTCGCAAGATCGGAAATCTAACGATCGTTTCACAGCCCGCAGCGCGATACCAATCGACGAGCTTACGCACCGAGGTGGGCAATAGCGCATGGGCTTCATCACGCAGCAGCCAAGGTTGCACGGAATGCTGTAAAAATAGGGCTAAAAGCTGTTCGCTGCCGTCGGCCGCAGGCCTCGTGGCGGCTAGAAATTCATCGACTGCGAGGGCGTCGTCGAGTTCCGTTTCGCGCAGCGTTTCGCCGATCGCTGCGCGGCGCTCGGCATCGAGCTCGCCGTAGCGCGCAACGTCGATTAAAAGTTCGTCCCACATCCGATTGAGTTCGTCGTTATTCATTCGATTATTTATAACGATGCGCGCTCGCGTGCGACATCGCTCGCCGCGCGCTCGTGCGTGAAAAATCTTGGCGCGATCTGCGAAGAATTGCCAAGTTCTCTTGACGCGCTCCCGATAAACTTGCTTAGATGACGAAGTTGCGTCGCTCAACGCGTCGTAGCGCATCCGCAAGGGTGTTCGCAGCGCTCGGAATTTTCGGTGCATCGTGCGACACTTGCGGTGGATCGGGGAGACGACAAGGACGTCGTGCCGCATTCGCCGCGCGTCGTCGTGCCGTCCGCCGATCCTCCGAACTCTGCATGTCTTGAAAGCGGTTCCTTACCGTCGGGTACCCCGAGGGGCCGCTTATTACCGAACGCTTGGGGACCCGTACTGTTACTGAAGGAGCCACGGAAATGGCCGCTGCCAAGAAGCCTGCTGCTAAGACTGCCCCTGCCGCCAAGAAGCCAGCCCCCTCGGCCAAGACCAAGGGTCCGGCTAAGAAGGGCAAGAAGTAGTCCGCACGCGCGGCTCTTCTGAGCGCCTCTTCTGGAGGAGCGTTTCGGCGTCGAACGGTCGCTTCTGCGAATTCGCTCGACTCCGAACGTGACGGGACACAACGAGAGATAGGCCGTCGGGTGGTGCGTCGAGCACCGTCCGACGGCCTGTATTTTTGCGCCTGAGGGATCGAACTGTTTATTGTGATTGCCGATGCCGAGTGCTGTTGGTTTGACGAAAACCGTTCCACCTGATAGGGTTGTGTTGCGGATTCTTGAGAGCCGGCACGGCAAATGAAGGTCGGGGCGAGCACTTCTTCTATAGACGCTGCTCGCGGCGTTCTTCGGGCGGCTCTCAGCCGGCCCCCATTGACCCACTCGCGATCTTCACGACTTTGACACCCAACGGCCCTGACCGAAACTCTGGTCGGCGACGTCCGCCGAATCGCAACGCCGCGTCACAAAGCGATTACTCGCGCTACGATTTAAGCTCCGCCGAATCCGAGCGGTTCGAAAGCGATGCCGATGATGCCGCTGCCGATGCGCGCGACGAAGCGCGCCGCGCCTCGGCCGAACCGAAGCACGAAGACCTGCAGCGCACTCCGATCGACGAAAACGCCACGGGCTTTCGCAAGTTCGGCTTGTCGCAAATCATGGTTGCCGCGCTCGACGCCGCCGGATACGAAGAGCCGACACCGATTCAAGCCGGACTGATCCCGCGGGCGCTCAAGGGAGTCGACGTGCTCGGCCAAGCGCGGACGGGTACAGGCAAGACGGCGTCGTTCGTGATCCCGATTCTCGAGAAGCTCGACGCGCATCACGCCCACGCTCATCCGCAAGCCTTGGCCCTCGTGCCGACGCGCGAGCTCGCAGTGCAAGTGAAAGACGAATTCGAAAAGCTCGCCAAGGGACGCAAAGCGCAGATCCTCGCGATCTACGGCGGCAAACCGATTCGTCAACAGGTGGAGAAGTTGAAGCGGGGGGCCGAGGTCGTCGTCGGAACTCCAGGCCGGATCCTCGATCACATGGCTCGCGGAACGCTTAGCTTCGAGAATATCCGCTTGGTAGTGCTCGACGAAGCCGACCGGATGCTCGACATCGGTTTCCGACCTGACATCGAGAAGATTCTTCGCAAGTGTCCGCAATCGCGGCAGACGTTGTTGCTCAGCGCGACCGTGCCGCCGCCGGTCGAAAAACTAGCTCGCCGCTACATGCACGAGCCGGAGTCGATGAACTTTTCGCCGACGGATGTTTCGGCCGATACTATCGACCAGTATTACTTCACGGTCGACGCCGAAAAGAAGGGAGAGCTTCTCATGCGCTTGGTCAAGCGCGAGAACCCTCGCCAGTCGATCATCTTCTGCCGCACGAAACGGGGCACCGAGAAAGTGCAGCACAGTCTGCAAAGAAAAGTTCCCGGCTCGGCCTGCATTCACGGCGATCTCACGCAAAGCGCTCGCGATCGGGTCATGGCGGATTTCCGCGCCGGCAAAGTGCAGCATCTCGTAGCGACCGACGTCGTCGGACGCGGCATCGACGTCAGTAATATCTCGCATATCATCAACTACGACGTGCCGGCCTTCTGCGACGACTACGTGCATCGCGTCGGCCGAACCGGACGCATGGGCCGAGAAGGGGTGGCCTATACGTTCGTCACGCCGGAAGAGGGTGGCGAGCTGACTCGCATCGAAATCCGCATCGACAAGTTGCTCAAGCGCGACGAGATCGAAGGCTTCGAGGCGACCAGCAAACGGCAAGGGATGGCTCCGGAAGCCGCTGCGGCGGCCGCAGCTGCCGGCTCGACGAAATACATCACGAACGACACCGGCATGGCCGCTCCGCCGCCGGCTGCCGCCGAAGGAGAAGGCCCTGCGAAGCCGCCCGCGAAAAAGAAGTATCGTCGGGCATTGTAAGGCAATCGGCTAGAGATCGATGTCTCGGCGATAAGAACGGTTGAGACGAAATAAAGCCCGCGGTCATGAAGCCAATCTTTGCGATCGTTGCGTGCGGCTTCTCTCTGGCGTCGATCAGTAGCCTGGTTGCGCAATCGACCACGAAGACCGCCGAGCAAGCGACCTTCACCAAGCCGATGCCGCTCGATGCCGAGCGGATCCGCGCTGCCGGCCTTCGTGAAATCGTCGGGAAGCATCTCACACTTTACACCGACCTTCCTGCGACACCCGCCGTCGAGGAATTGCCGCGAGTGTTCGATGCCGCCGTGCCGCAATGGGCGAAGTATTTCCAAGTCGATCCGGGTCGTATCGCCCAGTGGCGGATGCACGGGTTTCTGATCAAAGACATAGCCCGGTTTCGCGCCGCCGGCGTCGTTCCTAATACGCTGCCGGACTTCAAGAACGGTTTCGCGATCGGCGCCGACCTCTGGTTCTACGAGCAACCTAGCGATTACTATCGGCGACACCTGCTCTTGCATGAAGGGACGCACGGGTTCATGAACACGCTGCTCGGCGATTGCGGCCCTTCATGGTTTATGGAAGGGGTCGCCGAACTCGAAGCAACGCATCGCTGGAATCCGGCCGCTCCGAGCGGCGAGCAACTTCTGCTCGGTTACGTCCCCCGCAATCGGGAAGAGGTTCCGGCGCTCGGACGAATCGCGACGATCAAAGTCGATCTCCAAGCGGGCCGCTTTCGCAGGATCGGTGATCTCGTTAATGATTCGGTGCGCGGCTTTACCGATGTCGAATCGTATGCGTGGTGTTGGGCCTTGGCGATGTTTTTAGATCGGCATCCTCGCTACCAAGGTCGCTTCCGCACTCTCCAAGCCGAGTTGCTTGGCTCGCACGACCGGTTTAACGCCGAATTTCGTAAGCGGTTCGCCGGCGAGGCCGCGGATCTGAATCGTGAATGGTCCGTATTCGCTCACGAATTGGAATACGGTGTCGATGTGCCGCGCTCGGCGATCGATTTTCGTTCCGGAAGTCCGCTTGCAGCCACCGGAGCGAAAGTGAGCGTCGCGGCCGACCGCGGCTGGCAGTCTGCGGACGTGAAGCTCGAAGCCGGCAAAAAATACCAAGTACGAGCCTCGGGCCGATACCAGATCGCCGCGGCCGACGGCAAGCCGTGGCCGTGCGAACCGGCGGGGATCACGATTCGGTACTTTCGCGGCCGGCCGCTTGGAATGCTCCTCGGTGCGGTCGAGCCCGACGCGTTCGATGCGGCGCGAGAGCCGGCGATGCTTCGGCCGATCGAGATCGGCTTGGAGACGACGCTCGTTCCTTCGGCTTCAGGAACGCTCTATCTTCGGGTCAACGACTCTAACGGCGAACTCCAAGACAACTCCGGGTCGCTGAGCGTTGAAATCTCGCCGATCCCGTAAGTCGCGAACTTCGAGTCGGAAACTTCTCAGTCGTTCGCCGATTCGACCGGCTTGCGGTTTCGCGAGGCCGGCCGTAGCCGTAGACAAGGGGTATAATTCCGCTCGACTCAAAAAGAGCTTTCGCATTGGAGCGGTTCGGCAATGGCAATCAAACGAAGCGAAGAGTCCGGTTCGTTGTTCGCCGCCGCCGAGGCAGTCAATAAGCAGAAGGCTCAGCCGCTCGCCGCCCGGATGCGTCCGAGAACGCTGGCCGAGTTTTCCGGACAGCGGCACTTTCTCGGAGAAGGAAAGTTGCTCCGCCGCTTAATGAAGGCCGATCGACTCGGCTCGGTGATCTTCTACGGTCCGCCGGGGACCGGTAAGACCACGCTCGCACGACTGCTTGCCAACGAGACGAAGTGCCGCTTTCAGCAAGTCAACGCGGTGACGGCCGGCGTGAAAGAGTTGCGCGAGATATTAGACACGGCACGCGACCGCCTGGCCGCCGATGGACATCGGACGTTGCTGTTCGTCGATGAAATCCATCGCTTCAATAAGGCTCAACAAGACGTACTGCTGCCGGACGTCGAGGATGGGGGGATCGTGCTCGTCGGAGCGACGACGCAAAATCCGTTCTTTGCGCTGACGAGCGCGCTGGTCAGCCGCAGTCGGGTTTTTGAGTTCAAAGCGCTTTCCATCGAAGACATTCGCGACTTGCTCCAGCGTGCCGCGGCCGACAACGAGCGAGGGCTCGGCCGTTACGACGTGCATCTACATGCCGACGCGGTCGACTTTCTCGCCGAGGTGAGCGACGGCGATGCGCGGCGAGCGCTATCGGCGCTTGAGGTCGGCGTGCTCTCTTGCACGGAGCGGCCCGTCGAGTTTACGCGGGGGCTTGCCGAGGAGTCGATTCAAAAGAAGGCTATCGAATACGACCGCGACGGTGATGGACATTACGACGCCGCGAGCGCACTGATCAAAAGCATTCGCGGTAGCGATCCGGATGCCGCGCTCTACTGGCTCGCGCGCATGCTGGAAGCCGGGGAAGAGGTTCGGTTCCTCGCGCGGCGGATCGTGATCGCAGCGAGCGAAGACATCGGGAATGCCGATCCTCACGCCTTGCCGCTAGCGGTGGCTGCGATGCAGGCATGCGAGTTCGTCGGCCTGCCCGAGTGCCAATTGCCGCTCGCGCAAGCGGTGACATATCTGGCTTGCGCGCCGAAGTCGAACGCCGCGACGTTGGCGATCGGCGAAGCACGGCGCGATGTGGTCGAAGGGCGATTGATTCCGGTGCCGGTGCATTTGCGAGATCGGCATTACGGTGGTGCGAAACGGATGGGGCATGGCGAAGGGTATCAGTACGCTCACGACGCCGAAGGAGGCGTTGCCGCTCAAGACTATCTCGGAGTCGAGAAGACTTATTATCGCCCGGTGCCGCGCGGCTTCGAAGCGGAGCTAGCGAAGCGGTTGGAGGCGATTCGTGCCCGGCTGCGCGAAGCACGCTCGACCGCCGAAGAAGGTGCGAAGTGACCGGCGAGCTGCCGTAGCGGCGTCGGAGGGCTTTCGCTATGATCCGCGCTTCTCTCAGGATAGCGTTTGAACTAAAGGATTCGGTCGGCGGCCGATTTTCGACCGACGCGCCATCCGACGACGTGCAGGGAATGCAAAACGTCGTCGAGTTTCGTCAAGGAGGACGAACATGCAGTTCATCAAAACGATTTGTGTCGTCGTCGTATTAGGGGCCTTAGCCTACGGCGCTTATACCACGCTCACCGGTAAGCCGAAGGTCGAGCCGCCGGTCGAGACGGTCAATTGGGATAGCCCACCGCGCATCGAACTTCCCGGCGGCGGCGAGCTGAAGCTGGATAGCAACGTCGCCTTGCCTACGGGGCCCGCAGGAGGCGCGGCACCGAAATACGGTACGTCGACCGAAGCTTCGGGCACCGCACGCATCGCTCCGGGCGGCCCTCTCACCGGCCCCGCTCTAACACCAACGGCAGCGAATCCACCTGCCGCCGCTCCCGCCGGAACTGCGGCGGCTGTTGTGCCGGCTTCTTATCCATCGACCAATGCCGTGCCTGGGCCGTTCGACGGTGGTGGAGCGGTGCATTTGGTTTCCGCTCCCTCTATCTCTGGCGCTGCAACGCCGGCCGCTTCGCACGGCATGCCGAACGCCCTGCAGCCGTCGAGCGCAACGCCGACCCTAACTACTACGAATCCCGCGGAGTCGATCGCGAAGGGGCAAGCGTTCCTCGCCCAAAACAATTATCTGCAAGCGCTCGATGAGTTCAGCAAGTGCTTCGATCATGCCGCTTTGTCGCCCGAAGATGCGCGCCGCGTGCAAGAGTTGCTCGATCAATTGGCGGGCACAGTTATCTATTCCCGCGAGCATCTGATCGAGCCGGCTTACGTCGTCGCTCAAGGAGAATCGCTGCAAGCGATCGCCGAAAAACATCAAGTGCCGATGGGATTGTTGGCGAAGATCAACGGCATCACCGATCCGTTGTATTTACCGGCCGGCACCCAATTGAAAATGGTCAAAGGACCGTTCGACGCCGTGGTCGATAAAGGTCATCAACGTCTTTCGTTGTTCGTCGACGGTATGTATGCGGGGAGCTTTCCGGCCGGCGTTGCTCAGGACCTGCCCGAAGGAAATTGCGTCGTCGATAAGGTCGCCAAGAACGCCGTCGCCCCGTCCGGAGCGAGTAGCCCTGCGATTAGTTTGAGCGGCGGCATCGTGATGGCCGGCACGAACGAAGTAGGAGCACCCGGGAGCGGTCTCGTCGCGCTTTCCGCGCGCGATGCCGACGATCTATGCGATATTCTTTCCGTCGGCTCGAAGGTCGTAGTCCGAAAGTAGTTGGCGGCGAACGTGTGAGATCGCGTCGGCGCGATCGTTCGCACTCCGCCCGCTAGTCGAAATTCGACCGCGCTGTTATACCGGTGCATCGTCGTTTTTCGGCCCCTCGACCTCAGCCCCCGGCCACAGCCATGTACGACCGCTCCGCGCTCCACGCTCTCATCGAAACCAAAGCTCTCAAGCGAGGCGATTTCACGCTCGCGTCCGGCAAGAAGTCGAGCTACTTCCTGAATTGCAAGCAGGTCACGCTCGATGCGCAAGGGGCGAAGCTGATCGGCGAAGGGATCTTGGAGATGCTCGTCGGCGATGGGCCGCTTCCGGTGGCGGTCGGTGGGATGGCGATCGGCGCCGATCCGATCACCGCGTCGGTCGTCGTGGTCGCCGGTTATCAAAACCTGCCGATGCTCGGCTTCCTAGTTCGCAAAGAGACGAAGGATCACGGCGCGACGGCGAATAAGTTCATCGAAGGCCCGGTCGCAGCCGGCGACGAAGTCGTGATCGTCGAAGACGTCGTCACGACCGGCGGCTCGTCGATCTTGGCGATCGATCGTTGTCTCGCGTATGGCCTTAAGGTGCGCGGCGTGATCGCGATCGTCGATCGCATGGAAGGGGGCACCGAAGCCTTCGCAGCGCGAGGGTATTGGTGCAAGAGCTTGTTTACCATTCGCGACTTCGGGATCGAGCCGCCGAAATAGCCGCTCGCTCGAAGTTCCTTTTCCGATAGTCGCCGTTCTATGGAAACATCGCTCCATCGCGATCTCAAACGCTTCTACGCCGGCGACCATTCGCCGATCGAAGTCCGATTGGGCCGCTATCGGATCGACGTGGTGCGAGGCTCAGAGCTGATCGAGATTCAGCACGGCTCGCTCGCGGCGCTGCGCGATAAGATCCGCACGCTCACGGCCGAGCACGACGTACGCGTCGTGAAGCCGATCGTCGTACGCAAGACGCTCATCAAGCAAACGCGCCGGGCAGGGAAAGTCGTCGAGCGACGGAGCAGCCCTAAGCGGGGAAAGTTGCTCGACGTGTTCGACGAATTGATTTACTTCCGCACCTTGTTCCCCCACCCACGGCTGACGCTCGAAGTCGTGCTGGTCGAAGTCGAGGAATGGCGCTATCCGGGCCAAGGCCGTCGTCGCCGCCGGCATGCCAATGCTTTCCAAGTCGAAGATCAGAAGCTCGTAGCCGTCCATGAGACGCATGTCTTTCGTGGCGGCGCGGACCTCGTCGCGTTGCTGCCGCAGTCGATGCCCGCCCCGTTTCATACGGGCCACGTAGCCGAAGGGTTGGGGCTTCGGCGCGGCGTCGCGCAGAAGATCGTCTACTGTCTGCGTGAAATGAGCCTGTTGCGGCAGGTCGGCAAGGAGCGAAACGCGCACCTTTACGAGTTGTCGCCGCCGCCGGCTGCAATCGCGCCTCCTGCGATTCGCACTGTCCGAAAACGCCGCCGCAAGGCCGCATAAACGCGTTCTGCGAAGGGCAAACTCGTCGTCGTGCGAAAGGCCGAGGGCCTTGTGAATGCCGCACGAAACGAATAACCTGACGAAAAATGCAAAACCCGGAATGCGCAAGGTAAAGCGTTCGAGCATGCCTTTCGTCGTTCGTTTCGGTTTTGCGGAGCGTCGTCGGTTACTCCTTGTTCCTTTTGCGTTTTAACTTATGTCTCCCGTTCGAATCGGCATCATCGGCTCCGGCGCAGTCAGCGACTATCATCACGTACCCGGGATTCGCCTCGACTCGCGCGCAAAGCTCGTAGCGGCATGCGATGCGGATCCTGCGTTGCTCGAGCGCCGTAAAAGCGAGTGGGGCATTACGAAAGTCACGACCGACGCTCTGGCGTTGTGCGCCGACCCGGAAGTGGATGCCGTCGTCATCGCTACGCCGAACTTCACGCACAAGGAAATCGCCGTCGCCGCGGCTAAACACGGCAAGCACATCATGTGCGAGAAGCCGCTTGGTTTGAACGGCGGCGAAGTACGCGAGATGTATGAGGCCGCGCGGGATAACAAGGTGGTCCACATGACCGCCTTCACCTATCGCTTCGCTCCCTCGATGCGATACATGAAGCACCTCGTGTCGACCGGTGCGCTCGGCGAGCCTCGTCACTTTCGCTCGCAGCGCTTTCTCGATTGGCCGGAAACGAGTTGGGGTTGGCGGCAATACAAAGATAAAGCGGGCGCGGGGGATCTCTTCGATATGACGATCCACCGGATCGACTTCGCCGCCGATCTGCTCGGCCCGATCGCGCGCATCTGCGGCAGCATCGCTCGATTTACGCCGCGCGATCGGACGGTCGACGGTAAGCCTTGTGCGCCGTCCGAGGTCGACGATTGGTCGGCCCTGATCGGCGACTTCAAGAGCGGAGCCGTCGGCGTGTGGGAAGGAACGACTCTCGCCAAGGGGTACCATCTCGACGGCTTCGGCCACGAATGGGCCGAGATCAACGGCTCGGAAGGATCGGCCGTATATCGAATGCACGAGCCGAACGTGATTCTGCTCGGCAAGACCGGCAGCGACTTGAAGCCGGTCGAAGTGCCGGCGGAATTTTTGAAGCCGGCCGGCAGCCCACGCGACCCCGGCCAAGGCAAGCCGGCGACGGTGTTCCGCTACGATTTGATGTGGGAATTCGTTTCGGCGATCGTCGAAGGGCGCCAAGCGGTGCCGAGTTTTTACGATGGCTTAAATGCTCAACTCGTCGCCGATGCCTGCCTCGAATCGCATCGCGATCGCCGCTGGATCGATACGCCGGAAGCCGCGAAGTAAGAAAAAGCGCCGCAACGCGCAGAAACGGGGGCATTACTGCCCCCGCTCGCCTCAGGCAACTGACCTACGACTACTGACCACCGACCACAGCTCCCTATGTCCGAAGCCGTTTCGTCGCAACAGTATCCGATTCGCCGCCTGATGGGTGTTGCGATTGCGGCTACCGGCGCATCGGTGCCCGATCAGGTCGTCACGAACGAAGACCTGCGGCGGACGCACGGCTTCGATCCCGATTGGATCGTGCAACGGACGGGGATCCGCGAGCGTCGGTATGTCGCTGCCGACGAAGCAACGAGTGATCTGGCCGTGCGCGCCGCGGCGCAATGCTTAGAGCGGGCAGGCGTGGCCGCGAGCGAGGTCGACATGCTGTTGGTCGGCACGTTCACGCCCGACTATCTTTGCCCCTCGACTGCCGCGCTCGTGCAACACAAGCTCGGGCTGCGGTGCGGAGCCGTCGACCTGCAAGCGGCGTGTGCGGGCTTCATGTATACGCTGATCACCGGCATGCAATTCATCGCCGCGGGAACGAGCAAGCGTTGTCTGGTCATCGGTGCCGATTGTAATTCGCGAATCCTGAACCCTCGCGATACGAAAGTGTATCCGCTCTTCGGCGATGGTGCGGGAGCCGTGCTGCTTACTCCCGGCACGGCGGAGCAGGGGATGCTCGCCTATTCGCTCGGGGCCGACGGCGGCGGTTGTGACTTTCTCATCCGACGGATGGGAGGTTCCCGAATTCCCTACGATGCCGCTGCGGATGCAGAGAGCCATTTCCTGCACATGGACGGCAAGCCGGTCTTCAAATGGGCCGTGCGATTGGTCGAAGAAAACATGCGCGACGTCGTTCGCGCGGCCGACCTATCGCTCGAGCAACTCGATCTCGTGCTGCTGCATCAGGCCAACGTGCGCATCATCGACGGCATCGCCGACGCGCTTGGCTTGGCGAAATCGAAAGTCGCGATCCAACTCGACCGCTACGGCAATACCTCGGCCGCGAGTATTCCGCTGGTCCTCGATGAATGCGTGCGGCAAGGGCGCGTAGCACGGGGCAACCATTTGCTGATGAGCGGCTTCGGTGCGGGATTGGCCTGGGGAACCGGTGTTTGGAAGTGGTAATCGTCGATGTCGCGCCGGCGATCGGTTCGGTGCATCCTTGGAAGTAAACTTGTGTTTCGACGCTTGAGGCGTCGCTTTCTTTTTTCGGATCTCGTTGCTCGCTATGGCAAAACAAAAAGCTCTTCCGAAACGTAGCCAAGTCAAAACCTCCGACACGTGGGATCTTGCGACGTTATTCGCAAGCGACGATGCTTGGGAGACGGCGTTTAAGAAGTACGAGAAACAGACCACCGGTTACGAAAAGTTTCGCGGCAAGCTCGGCGACGATGCCAAGACGCTGGCCGCTTGTTTGAAGTTCGACGACGAACTCGATCGGCTCGGCGATAATCTCGGCAGCTACGCCTATCTTAAGACGGCGGAAGACACGTCGAACAGCGTTTACCAGCGGATGCTCGGTCGGTTCCGCAACGTCGCCTCGAAGGCCGGCCAAGCGGCGAGTTATATTCGGCCCGAGATCATGAGCATCTCGGCGGCGACGATGAAGAAGTACCTCGCGGCCAAGGAAATCGCGCCGTACAAGCTCGTGCTCGAGCGCGTCTTGCGCTATAAGCCGCACACGCTTTCGCAATCGGAAGAGAACTTGCTGGCGATGCAGGCCGAAATGGCCGATGCTTCGAATCAAGTGTTTCGTCAATTGAACAACGCCGATCTCAAATTCGGCTTCGTCAAGAACGAGCATGGCGAAGAAGTCGAGCTAAGCCACGCCTCGTTCTCTTCGTTCCTGCACTCACCGGTGCGCAAGGTGCGACAAGCGGCGTTCGGTCAATACTACGCGCAATTCAAGTCGCACGAGAACACGCTGGCGGCCATGCTCGCCGGTTCGATCCAGCGCGACTGTTATTACGCCAAGGCGCGGAACTATCCGAGCGCGCTCGAAGCTTCGCTGTTTCCCGACAACGTGCCGAAGTCGGTATACGACAATCTCTGTGCGGCGGTGCGCAAGAATTTGCCGGCCGTGCATCGCTACTACGAACTCCGTCGCCGCAAGATGAAGCTTAAGGACATTCACCACTACGATACTTACGTGCCGATTCTCAGCGAACGGGAGATGAAGCACACTTGGAATCAAGCGGTGAAGACGGTGGTTGAGTCGCTCGCGCCGCTCGGAAGCGAATACTGCGGCGTGCTTGAAGAAGGCTTGATGGGGCGCTGGTGCGATCGCTACGAAAACCAAGGCAAACAAAGCGGCGCGTTCTCCAGCGGCACGTACGACAGCATCCCGTACATCTTGATGAACTATCAGCCGACCGTGCTCGATCATGTCTTCACGCTGACGCACGAAGCCGGGCATTCGATGCACTCGTACAATTCGGCCCGCAACCAACCGCACATCTACTACGGCTACACGATATTCGTGGCCGAAGTGGCGAGCACGTTTAACGAGCAGTTGTTGAGCAAGCACCTGATGTCGCAAGCGCGTGACGATAACGAACGCGCCTACCTGATCAATCGCGAAATCGATGCGATCCGCGGCACCGTGATCCGGCAGACGATGTTCGCCGAGTTCGAGAAGCGGACGCACGAGTTGGTCGAACAAGGAGAACCCCTCACGACCGATCGCTTCAAGCAAGTCTATCGCGAGTTGCTCGCCGCTTATTTCGGGCCCGACTTCACGCTCGACGACGAGCTTGCGCTCGAATGTTTCCGCATTCCGCACTTCTACCGTGCGTTCTACGTCTACAAATACGCCACCGGTCTCTCGGCGGCGATCGCTCTTTCGGAACGCGTCGTCAACGGCGGCAAAAAGGAACTGGGGGACTATCTGAACTTCCTCAAGGGAGGTTGTTCTAAGGATCCGCTCGATCTGCTCCGCGACGCCGGAGTCGACATGGAAAAGCCCGCGGCCGTGGATACGGCGTTGTCTCATTTCGGAAAATTAGTCGACGAGCTCGATTCGCTGCTCTAAGTTATCGGTTCGTTCGCAGTGCGCCATCGCAGCGCCGGCGAATGCCTCGCCTGGGTTCCAGCACCCAAGCTTCCCGCCCACGTTCTCGCCGCACTAAGGACCAAGCCCATGCCCATGCACCTCGGACTCGTCACCTACAACTGGGGCAAAGATTGGGATCTGCCGACCGTCTTGAAGAACCTCAAGCTGGCCGGTTGGGAGGGGGTCGAGTTGCGAAGCACGCATAAACACGGCGTCGAGCCGAGCTTAAACGCGACCGAGCGCAAGGACGTCGCCAAGCAATTCGAAGATGCCGGGCTCGTGCTCGTCGGGCTCGGCAGCGCTTGCGAGTATCACTCTACTGACCCGGCCGTCGTGAAGAAGAATATCGATGAGACGAAAGCCTTCATCGAGCTCTCGCACGATTGCGGCGGCAAAGGAGTGAAGGTTCGTCCCAATGGATTGCCCAAAGAAGTGCCGGTGCAAAAGACGCTGGAACAAATCGGCCGCTCGTTGAACGAAGTCGCGGCGTTCGGGTCGGGATACGGACAGCAGATCCGAGTCGAGATCCACGGCGTAGGGACGCAAGAGCTGCCGCACATGAAGACGATCATGGATGTTGCCGACAACCCGAACGCGACCGTCTGTTGGAACTGCAACCCGACGGATCTCAACGGCGCGGGGCTCGAAGCGAACTTCGCGATGGTCTCGAAGCGAATCGGCACCGTGCATATTCACGACTTGATTTCGACCTACCCTTGGCAACAGCTCTTCGACTTGCTGAAAGCCGCGAACTTCACCGGCTATACGCTCGTCGAAGAAGGAGCCGCGACGGCCGATCCGATCCGCGTGATGAAATATTATCGGCTGCTTTGGGAACGGATGACGAAGTAAGCGGCGAGGCTTTGCTTAAAGCCCGTCGATAAAGGCCGACACGAGCCGATTAAACTCCGCCGGATTCTCCATCGGCGACATGTGCCCAGCGTTTTCGATCACTTGAAACTGCGCGCCGGGAATCGCCGCGGCGATCGCTTGCATTTCTTCCACCGGCGAGATCACGTCTTCGCGGCCGACGACGACGAGCGTCGGCACCGTGATCTTCGGCAGGTAATCGCGCATGTCTTCACGCTCGGCCATGCCGAGCTGCGCCGCGGCCAGCCCTAGAGCGTTCGTCGATTCGATGGTGTTCCGTATTCCGGCGACGATTTCGGGATGCGAGCGATGCGTTTCGGCCGCGAATAACTTCGCAGGCATCGCTTCGGCCACGGCTCCGGTGCCGTACTTCAGCACATGGTCCGCCATCTTGCGGCGCGTCTCCGCGGCTTCGGTGGTATCGGCTGCCGCTTTCGTATCGCACAGTACGAGCGCGCGAAGTTTGTCGGCATGCTGCTTGGCGAATTGCCAAGCGACATAGCCCCCCATCGAAAGGCCGCAAAAGACGACCGGTTCACGGACGGCGAGCTCGTCGAGAACCGCGGCGCAGTCGTCGGCAAGACGCCGCATCGTCGTTTTGCCGGGCACGACCTCGCTCGCACCGAAACCCCGCAAGTCGGGAGCGATCACCCGATAGCGCTCGGCAAACGGCTTGAGCTGAGCGTTCCACATCGCGTGCGACAGTGGAAAACCATGCGCGAAGAATACCGGCGTGCCTCGGCCTTCGTCGAATACTGCGAGGCGCACGCCGTCGACCGTGATAGGTTTCATGCATCGTTCCCGGATTCTCAGAAGCAGCTCATCGAGCTCAGCCGTGCAGATGCTTGGCGAACGTCGCCTTGGTACGGCGCCACATTTCAGGGCTCAGCACATGGCCGGTGCCCGCTTCGATGTAGGAAGTGAACTTATCCTCGGCATGCACGGCTTCATATGCGCGGCGAATCGTTTCGATCCCTTGTTTCGCTTCGGCGATCGGCGTGCCGAAATCGAGTTCTCCCAGGTTCAGATGCAACGCTCGGGGCGCGATCAGCGCTGCGATGTCGGGAGTGTCGCCGAATTCGAACAAGCCCGGAATGAAATTCGGGAAGCAGTGCAGCATCTCGACGCGATGGATTGCAGCATACGTCGGCAAGCAGCAATTTCCGACGAGGACTTTCAGCCGTGGTTCCCAAGGACCGACGAGCCAGGTGTGCGTGGAGCCCATCGAGTGGCCGTAGCAACCGAGGCGATCGGCTTGCACCTCCGGCCGGCAGGCGAGATAGTCGACTGCTCGACGCATGTCGAGAATGTTTTTCCACGCCAAGCATTTGCCGCCGACGACATAGCGCAAGAACAGAAATCGCTCCAGCTGCGCCCCTTTGAGCTTGCCCGTTTGCCGTTCGCCGAAGCCGAGCGTATCCGGGCAGACGACGACATAGCCCTCGCGTGCCAGAGCGACGCCCGTGTGGTGCATCTCCGAGCCTTTGAGGCCGGCCGGTTCGGTCATGCCGATGTCGTAGGCGCCGTTGTGCTGATGCCAAAGGCAAATACCCGGCGCAGGCTTCGACGACGTCGCACCCTCGGGCACTAAGACATACGCCGCAACGCTCTCTCCCGGCTCGACCTCGTAACGGACCTTTTCCAGGCGATAGCCGTCGTGTTGCGTCGTTTCGATGGTCGAGGCGTTCAAAGGCCCGGCGTCGGGCCAAGGGCCGCCGAGGCAATCTAAGAGCTTTTCGCGAAAGTCGGATCGCATGAGAAAGAGCCGGGGTCGGAGATTGGGATCGGATTTATTAGTGCGAGGCGAGGCTTAGGAGCTCGGGGCCGCTTTCTTTTTCGCCTGGGCGTCTTGAAACAGTTTCAGTTGGCGGCGCATTTGCTGCGAGTGCGGTTCGAGCTCGATCGCGCGCGATTGCGTCTTCACCGCATTGTCTAAGTCGCCAACGGCGTAATAGCAACGGCCGAGCGTATCAAGGTGCCCCGCGTTCTCCGGGCGAATCTCTAGCGATTTCTGCGAGGCCTTCAGCGCTTCCTGAAAATCCCCTTCGGTATTGCTGAGCAACCACGCGAGTTGGTTGTAAGGCGTATCGGAGTTCGGAGTTTCCTGAATCTGCCGCCGATAAATCTCGGCCGATTCGCGAATCAACTTCCGAATTCGATCGCGCAGCGAAGCATCGAGGTCGGGGATTTGAAACAGGGCAATGAGTATCTCGGCGTCGTATTGATCTTCGCCGAGTCCTTCGAGCAGATGTTTCAACGCGGTTTTCGAGTCCTTGGCGTCGAGGTGGTGCAATGCGTAGAAGTAGTGCGCTCGTGCCCGATTGGCTTCGAGCGTTCGATCTGCCTCGGAGAAATCGAGCCCTTGGGCCATCGCCGCTTCCATGCCGGTCGTGGCGGCGTCGAGAACTTTTCCGGCTTCTTGATCCGCTTTCCGATCATGGAGCGATTCGCTCAGCAGAAACTGAGCCGTTAGCGTTAAGACTTGGCCCGGCGTACCCATGCCGACGGCATCGCGGTATTCTCCTTCCGACCATTCGATGAGGCCTCGCTTGTGGAGCTCGAGTCCGATAATCAAGTGTCGTCGCTGATCTTCGGGATTGAGTTTCCGAGCTTGCGCCACGATCTCGTTCGCCTCGGGAATCTTCCCTTGCGCCTTACGAGCGTGAGCCAAGGAGTACAGCAAGAGCGGGTCTTGATCGAAACGTCCCGAGAAGCGCGTCGCGAGTTCGTCGATCTCGGCCCAGGCTTGGTTTTCCACGAGCCATTGCAAGACTTCGTTCAAGACGGAAGTGCCCGACTGCTCGAGCGCGACCATTTGCATCATCGCCGCGACTGCCTCCTTGCGGCGATCCAATTGCTTGAGCAGTTCGGCTTGCCGTCGCCATAAGCTCATCACGATTTCCGGGCTGCTTCGCTGCGGATACTGCCGGAGGATTTGCATTTCGGCATTCGTTAACGTCCGGAGCGTTTCGACGGCTTTCGCCGGATCGTGCTTCGTCAATAAATAGGTGCGGACCCATTCCGCGGCCGGGCGCGGACTGGAGCCGAGGCCGGCTTGCAATGCTTTTTCTCTCTCGCTCCAATTTTCATCGGCTGCCGATTTTCGATCGATCAAGCGTACGGCGGCTCGTTTCGAGAGAGCTTGCGAACGCTCGAAGCGGATGATGCGGCAGAGGGCAGCGAGTGGTTTTACATCGGGCAATTGCGCCAGTTGGTCGATCACCGTCTTGCGCGCATCCTCGTCCATCCCTTCGTAGTTTTGCGTGAGTTTTCTGACTTCGATCGCATCGTTCTTGTCGTTCCATTCGACTTTGATGAGATGCAAAAGGTAAGCGGCTCGTCCGAGAATCTCGACGTCCCGTTCGGTGTCGAGCGCCTCACTGAGAGAGTCGAAGGCTTGCGCGCCGGCTGTCGTGAGCTCCGCCTGAGCTTTTTCACGATCGAAATAGTTTTCGGCTCCGAGTTGCGCGATCAACGCGACGATCCGCTTCTGATCGATCGGCTCTTGCTTGGCGACCACCGCGTCGGCGGCGACCGCAAGCGTCGACGACATTTCGATCGCTGCTTGGCAAACGACGCAAATCTGGAATGCCGCCAGCCGGACGATGCGTTGGGATAAAAACATTGCAAACGCCTTTAAGCGGCGTCTCCTGACGGAAGCGAAAGCCGACGAACTTTTAAGGAAACTACATAGGCCTGAATCGGCGATAAGAACAGCATAGCCGCGCGGAAACGGATGCAGCAAGCATAGTAGCAGCGAGAATGCTATCGACGCCGGTTTTCAGGTCGAGCTATATTCTCCACTTCGCGGTTTTGAGCGGAGAGTGAGAGTCTCTCCTCAGGCGATCGAAGAACCGCTCGGCCAAGTCTTTTGCGGCCGATCCTCAGGGTTGAGAACGATTCGCAGGCTAGGATGCCGCCCATGGATTTCGGAAAACAAGACGCCGGCGACTGCGGCGATCGTCCCGAGGCGACTCTTGCCGACAAGTCGCAAAATAACTTCCGACTATCGCTACGCGATTTCGTTTTGATCGCGTCGTTCGGGCTCTCCATGCTGCTGATCAATCTGGGCAGCGTGCGCGTCCTGACGTTTCACGAGACGGTCTTCGCACAACCGGCGAAAGAGATGCTCCGCACCGGCCGCTGGATCGTGCCGACGATCGCCGGAGAACCGTTTTTCGATCGAACTCCGCTAACCGCCTGGTCGATCGCGCTGTCGATGAAAATCTTCGGCAGCGACGCCGAATGGGTCGTACGGCTTCCGTCGGTCTTGTTCGGAGTCGGGACCGCGATCTTGATCGGGATGATGGCCGCACGTTGGTTCGGCCGGCGCATCGGCTTGCTCGCCGCCTTGATCGAGTTGACGACGGTGCAGACGCTGACGTTCGCGCGACTTGCCGAGGCCGACACGTTGCTCTGTTTCACCGTCACCGCGGCGATGTATTTCTTCGCGCTCGGCAACGTCGCTAGTCCGCGAAGACGAATCGAATCACGCTGGTTGCCGGTCGCGTTCTCGGTCGCGCTGGCCGCATCGTTCATGGTGAAATGGTTGTTCGGGCCGGCTTTCATCGGGCTCGGCTGCCTCGCATTTTGCGTTCTCTCGCGCGACCGCAAGGCCTGGAAGTTCCTCTTCGATCCCTTCGGCATCGTCGTCGCGGCGCTGCTGACGATTCCCTGGCTCGTCGCCGCGTATCGGGAACAGCCGACCATCGTCGATGCGTTCGTCAGCAATCATTTCCATCGCTTCGGTGGCGACATGGGGAGTCGCGAACCTTGGTTCGCTTATTTCTACTTGATTCCGTTCTTGCTGATGCCGTGGATTCCGTTTGCTGGGCCGGTCCTCGCGTCGCGACTTCGCAATTCGAAAACGCGAGAGTCGTTTTGGCTATTCGGCGTCTGCTGGTTCGTGTCGGGCATGGTGTTGTTGAGTTGGAGCACCTTTAAGGCGAAGCATTACGCGATCCCTCTCTTGCCGCCGCTCGTCGTCGCGGCGGCAGTCGGGCTCCACGAGTATCTGCAACGACGAAGAATCGAAACCAGTCGGCTATTGCCTGGGTTCATCGGAGCCGCTTTGGCGACAGGCTCGGCCATCGTCGCATTCTTAGAATGGAAACGACCGACCGATGCTCACGCGCTGGCGGTTATCGTAACCATGATCACGCTCGGCGGCACGGCGGCGCTTTGCTTCGAGCGACGGCGCCGAGTCAACCTGCAACTGGTCGCGACTTTCGCGACGCTTTGGATCGCGTCTGTCGCCGTGCAAACGTGGATCATGCCGACGCACGACTCATTTCGTCCGCTGGCCGAACTGGGGCGGCGTACTTCGAACTTCGTGCCCCCGGGGACCGTTGTACACTTGGTGAAACTTCCCGAAGTACAGATTCCGTTCTACATCGATCGGCCGCAACGACGTTGGGATGTAATAGAGAAGTTCACGCCGGAAGAAGCCGCACTTGCTTCCGAAAAAGTTTCCGACACAGCTTCCGATACGGCCGTCTCGCCGAGCGCCGTGTATGTCGTTACCTCGCGCGACTACGTCGAGCATCTGAGTAAATTATCGCACCAGGTCGAAGTGCTCGATTCCGGCACTCGCAGCGCGCACTTCACCAGCGATCGGGATCGGCTGGTGCTGCTGCGCATGGGCCTCGCTGCGGATTCGCGCCCGGCCGCAGCTCGACCGAACGGCGCTACGGTGAGATGAACCGGGGCTCCCGAGCTACTTGAGCTCGTCCATGAAGCGCAGGTATTGCGACTCGATCAGCTTCAGGTCGCTGCCGAAAATCGAAGTGAAGTCTTTCATCCGTTCGCTGGCCGGATAGTGTTGAAAGATCGGTCGCTTTGCGGTCAGGGCGAGATATTCGGCGTATTTCCTCGACATCTTTTCGCCGAGATAGAACGAAAACGCCCACGCTTCGCAGTACGCCGTCGATGTGTCGCTCTCGAACATGCGATCGGTCGAAATCAATTCCGCGATGAGGCCCGCCGGTCGGGCCGAGCGACGGCTTTTGAATTCGCCGAGCCTGCCGCGGTTGATGCGGTCGTCGAGTTTCGGGAACTTCCTCGCGTTCCATACTCCTTGCGGCTCGAACATCGTGCCGAGCCCTTCGACGAGCCAGCGCGGGGTTTCGGCGAAGCGGCGATGCACGCCCGTGTTGTAAGCCGTCTGATGCGTGACTTCGTGAATGACCGTGTCGATGTTGGCGGCGGAATCGCCACCGCCGCTCTGCTGGTCGTAGAGCGTCACCCGATTCGACCGCGCGGAATAGTAGCCGAGGTATCCCGGGCCCATTGAGGAACCTTCCGAGGCAGCGTAACGCTGAAAGTCTTGCTGCGTCGGCCAGATAATGGCGACCAACGGAAACTCCGGCTCTTGAAGCGCGAAACCGCGAACCGTGAAGTAATGCACGAACTGGCGATACATTTCTTCGAAGCGCGGAGCCCAGTCTTTCTTTTGGCCGCGCGGATGGGCGACGAGGTAGTGGCCCGTGTGCGTGACTTCGAATCCCCGGCCGAGTTCCTTGGAGAGCCGTTCGCGCATTTCAGCGGCCGAGTAGCCTTGAAACGTCGCCGACGACTTACGCGATTCTTTCGCGGCGGCCGGCTTGAAGTCGTGTAGGCGCCCTTCGCGCGACAGCAGAAAGACATTGCTCTCGTCCCAGGAGAGAGGCGTTCCTTCGAGAAATCGTCCGTCGACCTTCATCGACAACGTCCAGCGGGCAGGCTCGACCGCGTCGGCATTTTCTCCGAGAGAATGGAAGCCGCAAGCGACGGCGATGAGCATCGTAGCGAGCGCAAAATGTCGCGACATAAGAACCGTCGGGCACGGAAAGAGAATCGTCATCAAGGCGTCCGACGAAACTCTACGTCACCCCACACGACCGGGAGTGCGCTGGATCCGGATGTAACGGATGTGCGGATTCGCACAAGGAATTCTCGTGGAAACTCCCTCGCTTCGATTTCACCGGCGACTTATCCGATCAACTCGTGAATCGGCTGCTGGTGTTCGAGCAGATATTGCGGCCGGCCTGCCGGGTCGACGATCGTGGTCTTGCTCACATCGATGCCGACGTTGTGATAGAGTGTCGCCATCACTTCCTGAAAGTGGACGGGACGATCTTCCACGGCTTCGCCGAGGCGATTCGTGCTGCCGATCGCTTGCCCAGTTCGCATGCCGCCGCCGGCCAAGATCGCACAACTAACCGCCGGCCAATGGTCGCGGCCTCCCTTGTCGTTGATTCGCGGGCTTCTTCCGAACTCTCCCCAGGCGACGATCGTGACGTCGTCGAGAATGCCGCGCTCATCAAGATCCTGCACCAAAGCGGTGAGGCATTGATCGAGCTTGCCGCCGTGGTCGCGAACGACCGCTCCGTTGTCGCTGTGAGCATCCCAACGACCGTAGCTCAGCGTAACGCAGCGAACACCGGCCTCGACGAGCCGACGGGCCATGAGCAGATGGTCGTTGCAGGTCGGTGCCCCGTCGTATCGGTGTTGATATGGCAGTCCGGAACCGTAGCGCTCTAAGATCCGCGGCTCTTCTTTCGTCAGGTCCAACGCCTCGACGAGTTTGCTCGACGTCAAGACATCGAACGCGCGCCGGCTATATTCGTCGACCGCGTCCATCGTTCCGTTCGTGTCGACGATTGATCGCATCTTGTCGAACTTGCTCAACAATTCACGCCGATTCGACAGCCGGTCGAGCGATATCGAACCGAGCTTCATATCCTGCATGCCGGGGCCATCGGGCTTGAAGGCCTTATACGATGGGCCGAGGAAGCCGGGGCGACCGCTGTCGGACCACGCCTGATGGCCGGCGGTTTCCGCTAGCCCGACGAATGCCGGCACGGACGGATCCACAGGGCCTCGCAGCTTTGCCAGCGCCGAGCCGAGGCTCGGGCGGCCTCCCAGGAACGAGAGCGAATCCTTGGGCCAGCCGGTTAGACATTGTTCGGCATCGTGAGGCCCTTTGGCACCCACGATCGACCGGATCACGGCGAACTTGTCCATCATGCCGGCGATGTTCGGGAAGCATTCCCCGATCTGCAAGCCGGGAACTCGGGTATCGATCGGGCGGAACTCGCCGCGAATCTCAGAGGGGGCTTGGGTCTTGATATCCCAAAGGTCTTGGTGCGGCGGCCCACCGCAGAGGAAGATGTTGATCACGGCCTTGTGCCCGAGACCACGCTTCATAGGAAGCTTCGGGCCTTCGATGGTCACGGCTCGAGCCTCGGCCCGAAACAGGTCCGATAGGGTTAGGGCACCGGCACCTAGACCGAGAGCGCCGATCGCGAGAAAGTTGCGTCGCGAAAGACCATCGCAGAGCTTATGGTTTCGATCCTTGCGGGAGTCGAATAGTGTGAGCATGGCACATCTCCATCACGGGAACATCGATCGCAAGCAGGTGGGAGCAGTTCATGAGGCGGGTCGTTGAGGGAGCGGGAAGGTAAAGAAAGTCTCGGAATGAGAAAACCTCAGTCCCGGTCGAGTTATCTTGCTGAATGGTGGATAGGGATGGGTGCGATAGACAGAGAACTAAGGAAAAGTGAGTGCTGATGGCGAGCTGTGCGAAAAGTGTCAAACTAGAGCACTGTTAGGCAGAAAATTACGATTGTGATAATCAATTCGGGTTATCTTTGAAAAGCATCGACTGCTATTAGACTTAGATCGGTTTTTGAGGTCCTTGCTTCACAGTTTTATTGTAGCTAGCAAAACTATGGCGGACCAACAAATAAAGTATTCCCTATGAAACGGCGGGCGAAGAATATTTCTTGGATTTCCGATCGGAATTGGATAGGGCGGGACATTCCGCCGGAAACATCTTGTAAGCAGCTGGTATTTATCGAGCAGCCTTGCCCATAAGACCTCCGCTAAGAAGCGAAGTATTTCCGAACTTGTTACGGCTTAAAGGATTCGGAATCGATGCCGAGCATGCCGGAACTCCGAAGCCCTGCCGCTTCAGCCGAGGTCGAGATATACGGAGAGGTCGGCAAAAGGCCATCCCCGCAGCGGTGAGAAAAATCGCTCGCTCAAGCGGCGAGCGGCGACACTTAGGAGCCGCCGGCACTTTTAGAAGTGCGCATGAATATCGACGAGGGGCGTGGAAGCCTTGTCGCCGGCTCGCCCGCAATGAAAGGAGCGTAAGCCCAGAGGGAGGTAGGAGGTATTCGAGCTAGCTAGGCCTCGGTCAAACTTCGAATCGGGGGTCGAACGGCAGGCCGAACGTTTCGGCGACGGCCCGATAGGTGATCATGCCGGCATGGACGTTGATCGCCCGAGCGACCGGCTTGAAGGCCTGGGCCGCGCCGACGATCCCCCGCTCGGCGATCCGCAACACCCAAGGAAGCGTGACGTTGCAGAGGGCATAGGTGCTCGTCCGGCCGACTGCGCCGGGCATGTTCGTCACGCAGTAGTGCAGCACTTGGTCGACGACGTAAACCGGTTCGCTATGCGTCGTCGGGCGGCTTGTCGCCACGCAGCCTCCTTGATCGATCGCGACGTCGATGATCACGCTTCCCGGCTTCATCAATTTCAAGTCTTCGACTTCGATGAGCCGCGGCGCTTTCGCCCCGGGAATGAGTACCGCACCGATCACAAGGTCGGCGTTGCGCAATTGCTCGCGGATCGTATGGCGATCGCTGAATAGGCAATTGACGTTTGCCGGCATAACGTCGTCGAGATAGCGGAGGCGGTCCATATTCACGTCGAGCAGCCCGACGTTGGCTCCGAACCCCGCCGCCACCTTCGCGGCATTCGCACCGACGATCCCGCCGCCGAGCACCGCGATGTTCGCCGGTGCCACGCCCGGCACTCCGCCGAGCAAGATGCCGCGCCCCATTTGCGGTCGCTCGAGGTATTTCGCACCTTCTTGGATGCTCATGCGCCCGGCGACTTCGCTCATCGGCGTCAACAGCGGCAGCCGGCCTTGGTCGTCGCGCAAAGTTTCATACGCCACGGCCGTGCAACCGGAAGCAAGCACCGCTTCGGTCAGCTTGCGGTCAGCGGCGAAATGCAGATAAGTAAAAAGAACCTGTCCCGGCCGAAGTCGGGGCCATTCATCGGCCAACGGCTCCTTAACCTTCACGATCATCTCGGCTTCGGCAAACAGTTCGTCGGGCCCTGCGACGAGCTGCGCGCCATGTGCCTCGTATTGCTCGTCGGGGATTCCCGAACCGACTCCGGCTCCCTTCTCGAACAACACTCGATGTCCGGCGCGGGTCAATTCTTCCACGCCGACGGGAAGCATCGCCACGCGATACTCATCGCGTTTGATCTCTTTCGGGACGCCGATAATCACAGGGAACTCCTTTTCGTCGTGAAAGTCGTGGGCGCGAAGTCGGGTGCCTAGTCGGTTTATTCTTCGTCTGCGTCGAGTCCCGTCCATTCGGCGTCGAACGTGCCTGCTTCGCCGCGACTGGCGGCATCGGCTTCCATCAAGTCTTTTTCGTCGAAGCCGTCTTCTTCGTCGTCGAAAGGAGTGCCCGCTTCCTTTTCCTGCACGCCGATGTCGGGCCGTTCCGCCGCGCGTCCACCCCGCGCCGCGTCCCGTTTGGGGTCGCCATGCGATGCGCGGAGATAGAGCTTGATCGGCACTTCGGAGAAGGGGAGATGGTCGCGAAACGCGGTGAGCAGATAACGCTTATAGTCGGCCGTAATCGCCGCCGGCTCGCTGCAGAACAACACGATCGTCGGCGGCTGAATGCCGACTTGCGTGGCATAGAAGATCTTCGGCCGGCGATTCTGATACACGGCCGGCGCATTCTTCGCGAGCGCCCAACGGAGAAGCCGATTCAACTCGCCGGTTCCGATGCGCCCCGTCGACTGTTTGAAGAGCATCTGCGAATGGTTCAGCAGCGCCTTCATGTTCTTGCCGGTTTGGCCGGTGATGAACGCGATCGGCACGTATTTCATCGAGCGGAACGTATCGTGCAAGTACGTGACCCATTCGTCGGTCGTCACCTTACCGGCATAGAGATCCCACTTGTTGACGACGAAGACGCACGGCTTGTAGTTCTCGCTGACGTAATCGGCAAGTTGTTTATCGACCTTGCTGATCGGGTCGGCGCAATCGTAGAAGATCAGCACGACGTCGGCTCGGCGGATGCTGCGCTGGGCGCGATGGAAGCTGTAGTACTCCATGTCGTTCGCAATCGCTTTGCCCCGTTTCAGGCCGGGCGTGTCGATGGCGATGAACGGCTTGCCGTCGAGCTCGAACCGCACATCGACGCTGTCGCGCGTCGTGCCCGGCACTTCGCTGACGATCATCCGCTCGGCCTGCGCCAGCGTATTGACGAACGTGCTCTTGCCGACGTTGCGGCGACCGACGATCGCGATCTTCATCGTTGCGTCGGCCGGCGGTGCTTCGCCCGTGTCGGCCGGCAGTAAAGCGACGATCGCTTCCAGCAGCTCTTCACGACCCCGATTTTGATGCACGCTCGTCGGCACGACCGGCTGATAGTGGAGTTCATGAAACTCGCCGGTCAGGTTTTCCAGCGTCATCGCGTCGGTCTTGTTGGCGACGAGAATCACCGGAGCCGTGGCGGTGCGCAAGCGGCGAGCGACTTCTTGGTCGAGCGGCGTCAGGCCGTCGCGCGTGTCGACGACGAACAAGATCACGGCGGCCGAATCGATCGCCGCTTCGATTTGCGACTCGATGTGTTCGGTGAGATTATCTTCGTCGTCGATCCCCATCCCGCCGGTATCGACCATCTCGAAGTAGCGATCGTTCTCCTGCAATAAGAAGGTAATTCGGTCGCGCGTTACGCCGGCCCGGTCGTCGACGATCGCGATGCGCTTATGAACGAGCCAATTGAAGAGGCTGCTTTTGCCGACGTTCGGCCGACCGACGATGACTACCTGGGGAACGCCCATACGAATGCCGTTGATTTGAAAGAAAGAGAGTGAGCGACGCTTTGCAGCACGCTCCTAGTCGAGTTCGAAAAAAGACGCAGTCCCTCGCGAGACGCAGTCCCTCACGGGAAGAGGCCCCGGGGCGAGCATCGATAGAGGTTTCCTATTCTACTTCGTAAGGCGTCGGCGAACCAGGAGCGATTCGCGTTCTGGTCAATCGACCGACCGATGCCGTATACTTCTCCGACTTAGCGACCGTTTGTCACCCAATCCCTTGTCCCTGTCTCTCAAGAAATTCCGGCGTAATCCCTCGCGCCGGTGGAGATCGTCCCGATGGCCGATGCACGACGGATCGCACGTCAACGACTGGAAAGTCTGAAACGGGCCGGAGTGACGAATGTAAAACGAGGGCGCAAAGCGCTGTCCGGCGAGGCGGCTGCTCAAGCTAACGATGCCGAGCCGGCGAGCCGAAAACAGGTTGCCGCCACAGCCAAACCGGAAGCGGTGAAGCCAAGCACGGCAGCGAGACCGGCCACGGCGGCGAAGTCGACTGCTGCGGCTGCCGCACCGGCGCCGTTATTGAAGACCCGCCCGCAACGTGAGGCGGCCCTCGATATCATTCGCAACAAAGTCGCGGGCTGCGTCCGTTGCGAAGAGCTTTGCTCGACGCGGACTCAGACCGTCTTCGGGGTCGGTAATCCGCTGACGAAGCTATGCTTCCTCGGCGAAGCGCCGGGAGCCGACGAGGACAAGCAAGGCGAACCGTTCGTCGGCAGAGCAGGGCAGTTGCTCACGAAGATCATCGAGGCCTGCACGCTCCGTCGCGAAGATATCTATATTCTCAACGTGCTCAAGTGCCGCCCGCCGAATAACCGCCCGCCGAATCCGAACGAAGTCGCTAACTGTCGGGAATATCTCGACGGCCAGCTCGATATCATCCGGCCGGAGTTTCTCTGCTGCCTCGGTTCGACCGCCGCGAAGACTCTCTTGCAAACCGAAGTCTCGATCAGCAAGCTACGGGGCAAATTTCAGGAGTATCGCGGCATTCGGGTCATGTGTACCTACCATCCCGCCTACCTGCTGCGCAACCCGGACGCCAAGAAGGAAGTCTGGGCGGACATGAAGACGCTGATGCGCGAGATGGGAGTGGAGCTAGGAAAGTAAAAAGTCAGAATGCAAAATGCAAAACGTCGAAGATTCAATTTCGCTGACGGAATCCGTCTTCAGTTTTGCATTTTGACTTTTGCCTTTTAACCTTTCTTAAACTTCCCCTTCCAACTGTTGCTTGTAGCCGTCTCGTTCGCGGCGGGTTGCTTCGAGATCGAACAGCAGATACTTCATGTCGAGACGCAACTGCGAGAGGGCGTCTTGAACGAGGTTCATGATCCGGCGGCGACGCTTCGTGCTCTCGGCTACGCGACCGAGCAGCGGCTCGACACGGTTGCGATATTCGGCAGGTAGTTCACCTACCACCTTCATGAGGTCCATCAGATCGGCCGGCAATTCTTCGGTGGTGGGCTTGATCACGCGAGTCGACTCGTTCATCTAGGTGTCTCCTTGGTTGGTGAGTCGGACTTAATGCAGAGACCATGCCGGCACGGGCGACGACGATCGATTAGAAATCGTAACCAACGCCCCTGCAATCACTTGCGGTCTGAAATGCCGACGTGTGCGGAAAGGCGTCCCTGTTGCATAACGGCGACGCTTGATCTGTCGGCAACTCGCAAAGCCTGATACAAGATCGCTTTACGTCGAGAGAACTGCGCGCGTCGCGATGTTGCCGGAGTGCAACATCGGGCGCGGTTTCATTGTTTCGGGGAGGATGGATCCGAACCCGCATGCGGCAAGAGGCGAATCGTTACACCGGCCGACTTCTCGGTTGGGCACTGTGCGTCTCGGCGATGGTCTTCACGACCGCCGCTCGCGGTGCGCTGCGCGACGACTTCGAATCCATCGAGCCGACATGGCGCGACGTCGGCGGCGATGCCCGCTATCAAGTCGAACAGCGTCGGCGCGTCGGCGACGAGCCGCACTCCGGGCGAGGCTGCGAGCTGTGGCAGATCCAAAGCGGCGACGGCACCGCGATCTATCTCAGCTACGACGTCGGGCGTGCGCCGGTCATCGATGAACTCACGGCCGGCGTTTGGCTCCGTAGCGAACGGCCGGGCATTCAGGTTCTGGCACGCGTCGTGTTCCCGCGCACATTGGAGCCTCGCTCGCAGCAGCCGGTGACGGCGTTGATCGCCGGCACCAGCTACGGCAAGCCGGGCGAGTGGGAACGACTCACCGTTACCGACCTCGGCCGACAAGTGGAACAGCAAGCGCGCGTGCTTCGCGCGCAGCTGCGTCTTCCGGTCGACACGGGCCAAGCCTACGTCGACCGCTTGTTGCTCAACGTTTACGTCGGCGCAGGTAGACATCGCGTTTGGCTCGACGATCTCGAAGTGACCGGCGTAACGAATCCTGCGCAAGCCCGCCCGCTCGGCGACCCTGCGATTCCACCCGATGAGGCGAACTCCGCATTTTCCTCCGTAAGTCGACGTTCGGCGAGCGATGCCGGCGCGGCTCCCGAAGTGAGCAACTCGCAAGTGGAGCTGAAAGGGCAATCGCTGCTGGTGCGAGGGAAGCAGTTTTTTCCGCGCATGATCGAATACCAAGGAGAGCCGCTGTCGTTTTTGCAGCAGACGGGTTTCAATACCGTGCGCATGCGAACGACCCCTTCGCGCGCAGTGCTTGAAGAAGCGGCTAAGCTCGGGCTCTGGATCGTTTGCCCACCGCCGCAACCGCCCGACTTGCAGAATCCGTACGGCACTGCGATGCCGGAATCCGAGGCTGAATTCGGACCCTGGTTCACACCGGTCTTGGCCTGGACCTTGGGAGACGGCCTCACGACCGATTCGCTCGACGTGCTGAAGCGTTGGGCCGAGTATGTGCGCCGTTCCGACCTGCCGCGACCGCGCCCTTTGGTATGCAACGCGGCGGCGGATCTTCGGGCCCTGAGCCGTCAGGTCGACATCGTTTCGACGCGACGGTTTCCTTTAGGCACTAGTTTCGAACTCGCGGAATACGGCAACTGGCTGCGCGAGCGCTCGCGCTTGGCTCGGCCGGGCACGCCGCTTTGGACGGTCGTGCAGACGCAGCCCGTGCGGGAGATCATGCAACAGTCGCAGTTGCTCGCGGTGAGCTCGCCGCCGGTGACTCCGATCATCGAAGCCGAGCAGATTCGGCTCATGGTATTCGAGGCGCTCTCGGCCGGCTCGCGCGGCTTGCATTTCGATTCGCAATCGCCGCTCAACGGCACCGATCAAGCGTCGCGCATTCGAGCCGCATCGTTGCAATTGATCAATCTTGAACTCGAGTTGATCGACGTGTGGGCTTCGTCGGGAGTTTTCGTCTCGCGCGTCGCCGGGAGCGAGCCCGACATTTCCGGCGCGCTGATGCAAATCGATCGTGGGCACTTGCTCTTGCCGATGTGGACCGGCAGCGCAGCGCAGTTCGTACCTGGACAATCGGCCGGAGCGGGCATCACGTTCGTCGTGCCGGGCGTTCCGGAGACCGTGGAAGTGTTCGAGATTTCTCCCGGCGGCATGCGGCCGCTGCGGCGACAACGGGTCACCGGCGGAGTCCGCATCACGCTCGACGAGTTCAGCCTGACGTCGATTATTCTGTTGACACAAGATCCGCAAGTGGTCGGCGCGGTCGGCGGACGGTTGAATCTCGTCGGTCGCCGCGCCGTGCAATTGCAGCGCGAAGTTTCGGAAGCGAAGCTGCAAATGGCCGAACGTTTGCAGGGCGAACTCTTCTCGCTCGCTCCCCCGGTGCCGAAGGCTCCCGAGTGGCTGCGGTTGGCGCGGCAGTCGTTGCAATCCGCCGATGCCCACTTGGTACAGGGGAGCTTACGCGACGGATATTTAGAGACGCGCCGCGTGCTCCGCCCGCTTGCTTTATTGGAGCGAGCGCATTGGCAAAATGCCGTGGCCGCCGCCGGTTCGCCGACCGCGACACCGTTCACTTCCTCGTTCGCTACCTTAGCCGAACATTGGCGAATGCTCGGTCGGTTGCGCTCGATTCGCGAATGGGGCAATGTGCTTCCCGGCGGCGAGTTCGAGAGTTTGGACCTGATCTTGCAGACCGGTTGGCGACACGTGCAACATCCGCAAGAAGGAGTACGTGCGGCCGCCGATCTCTCACTGTCGGATCGTCCGCGCGATCAACCGAGCGCCGGCCAGTATTGCCTGCGCCTCGCTGCTTATCCGCTCACGGAGGCGACCGTCGGTGCGCTGGTCGAGTCGGCGCCGGTTTGGCTCACATCTCCGGCGGTGAATGTCGGCGCGGGACAAGTGCTGCGGATCAGCGGTTGGGTGAAAGTGCCGAAGACGATCGTGGGAAACCGCGACGGCTTACTCTTCTTCGACTCGATCGGCGGCGATGCGACTGCCCAGCGTTTCCCCATGACGAAAGGCTGGCAAAAGTTTACTTACTACCGCATGGTCCCGCTGGACGGAACCTTCTCCGTCACCGCGGCCCTAACCGGTTTCGGCGATGCCCTGGTCGACGACGTGATGATCGAGGTCGCGCGCTAGCTAAGAAACGGGCACGGCGTCTTTCTTCTTCACGCCGATCTTCGGCGACGGCGTTCCGATCGGTCGCGTCCACTGCGCCCCGACGCGCGGATCGCCGAGCGAGCGGAACATGTCCCACACCGCGTGCCAGTAGGTCGGAAAGAGCGGTTCGTGCGGTGTTTGACCGTCGTAGACGTGCGGCGTCGCTTCCGGCAAATAGTAGTACGGCACCTTCGCGTAGCGATGGTGGGTGCCATGGTAGTCGATCCGCAGCATCGAGGCCGAGATCGCATCGCCGACCGGATGCTCGTCGACGACGGTTCGCGTGGTCGTCAAAATCGTGCTGCCGAAGAGGCCGACATGCTCGGTGAATTTGCGGATCGATTGCAAGTTGCCGGCGATCAAAGCCTGCACGAAGTAGCCAACGAAAAAACCTTCCCACCAACCATTGAGGTTGATCGTCGTCAGCACGATGCCCCACGTGACGAAGCACAATGCGTATTCCCAAATGATGCGGCGCAGTTGGGCCGGCGGAATGCGCCGCGCCACCAACACCCCATGCAGAAACGTGATCGGCGTGTAGAAGAACCCGAAGACGAGCTCGCCGATCGCCGCAAGAATGCGCATCGAGCGCGAGACGTTCGTATTAACGAACGGCCACAGCTCGAGATCGTTTTCGGTGCCGATGTAGGCGTGGTGCTGACCATGCACGAAACGATAGACGCTCAGCGGGACGAGAATCGTCGTGCCGAGCAGAATGCCTTGCGCTTCATTGATGCGCCAGCGCGGGTTCAGCGTGCCGTGCGAGGCTTCATGAAAGGCAATCAGCTTCGAGTGGCCGATGTGTGCGCAGAGAGCCCAGAAGACGATCGTCAGGGGCCACAGGCCGGCGTTCCAAGTGTAAACGGCGCCGATCATGCAGCCGATGTGCGAGAAGGTCGACAACGGATGCACGATGTGGTTGCCGCCGTCGTTGCGGTGCCACTTCTTAACAAGCTCGCGAAGATCTAACGGCGATGAAACGGAACTCACGCACGCACGCTCCTAAGGCCCTGGCGGGATCATCTCACAGTAGCACAACGCTGCCGCGGCGACAATTTATCGGTGTTTCCTCGGGGGGAAGAATGCAGGTTCGCCTGATCTGGTTTTCGTAGCGAGTGTTTACCGCCGTCGGTGCCAAACGGGAAAATCTTCGACGAACCATTCATTTCGCAATTCGTAGGTTACAATTAGTTATCGGGTTGCAGCTTTCCCGGCGGCGGCAAGTTTTTTCGGAAGTTTGCCGTTCCGCCGGGGCCTTTATGCCGATAACCTAAGGACACTTCGGTGTCCGGACTTTGACAAGATATTTCGAGACAAACCTCTCCGTCAGTATTCCGTCGGAGGTGCCAACCCAATAGCGTGGATTCGGACCAAATTTCGCTTGTGCCTAGCATAAGCCGGTCCCAGTCTTCTCGCAGCGACTCCACCGTCGCAGTCGACGGGAGGTTTGATTAACGAAGGCCGCGTGCTCCGTAAAACGGGTGCGCGGCCTTTTTTCGTGCGCACATGGGTTTTCTTGTACACATGGGTTTTCTTGCACACATGGGAACGCGACCGTTCCCCCGCCCCCTTGACGACGGCCGGCGAACAGCGATTCTGGATAGCTTGCGTCCTATTCCCGTTTCAACCGCTTTTGCATCGTTCGGAGACGTCGGTCCCATGGCAGCCACCATCTCGAAGCTCGTTCAAGCCCTGGAACCCTCGGCGACGTTGGCGATGGCCGCCAAAGCCCGCGAGTTGAAAGCGGCCGGCAAAACGGTGTACGACTTCAGCGTGGGCGAGCCCGACTTCACGACCCCCAAGCACATTTGCGAAGCCGCCGAAAAAGCGATCGCCGCCGGCCACACGCACTACACCAACTCAGGTGGAATTCCGGAGTTGCGGGCCGCGGTAGCCAAGCAATATCGCGAACGCCACGGCTTGGAATACGGACCGCAGCAGGTGGTCGTGTCGAACGGCGCGAAACACTCGCTGCACAACACCTTTACCGTACTTTGCAATCCCGGCGATGAAGTCATCATTCCGGCCCCTTATTGGGTGAGCTATGCCGAGCTCGTGAAGCTCACGGGTGCGAAGCCGGTGATCGTGCCGACGGAAGAAGCGAACGACTTCAAGCTCACTCCCGAAAAGCTGCGCGCCGCCATCACTCCTAAGACGAAGGTGCTGCTCCTTTGCTCGCCGTCGAACCCGACCGGTTCGATGTATTCGCCGGCCGATCTGGCGGCGCTGGCCGACGTCGTCATCGAAAAAGACTTGGTCGTGATCTCCGATGAGATCTACGAGCGGCTCATCTACGGCGACAATAAGTTCGCCAGCTTCGCCACCGTTCGGCCGGGGCTGGTCGATCGCACGATCACGATCAACGGTGTAAGCAAAGCCTACGCCATGACCGGTTGGCGCATCGGGTGGACTCTTGCCCCGTTGGCGATCTCCAAGGCGATGGACTCGCTACAAAGCCAAGAGACCTCGAACCCATCGAGCATCAGCCAGTATGCGGCGCTCGCGGCCGTCAGCGGGCCGCAAGAGTGCGTCGACGAGATGCTCGTGCATTTCGCCGCGCGGCGTGAATATGTACGTGGTCGAATCGCGGCGATCCCGAAGCTTTCGTGCCCGAATATGGGTGGCGCGTTCTACGCGTTCATCAACATTCAGGCGTATCTCGGTCGGAACTACGGAAACGTTGCGGTCAACAACTCGGCCGACTGGTGTTTGCAACTCTTGGAGCAGAAGGGAGTGGCGACCGTGATGGGCTCGGCCTTCGGGGCCGAAGGTTACGCCCGCATCTCCTTCGCAACCGCCATCGAGACGCTGGAAAAAGGCTTCGACGCCATTGCCGACTTCTTGAAATAACGTCGTACGCATCGGCGCAGCCGGTGTCAGACGTCGTCCTAAGTATGGGGCCGCGATGGCGGAAGTTCGTCGAGATCCGATCGTCGGTCGTTCCGTAATCATCGCACCCGAGCGGGCCGGTCGACCGCAAGAGTTCGTCGACAAGCCGCTCGTGTCGCGCGAGACGTACTGCCCGTTTTGCGAAAGGAACGAAGCGGAGACGCCGGGCGAGATCGCGGCGATTCGCAATCTCGGAACGTCGGCGAACGACCCCGGTTGGCAAGTTCGCGTCATCCCGAACAAGTACCCGGCGCTGAACGGGCTTTCGTCGGCGGATCTTGAAGCCGCGGATGATTCGCCGCCGATCGCTGCCGCCGAGAGCGATCGGTTTTGCTCTTCGCAGCCCGCCATCGGCCGGCATGAAGTCATTATCGAATCGCCGCACCATCTTCTGCGAACCGGTTCGCTCACCGAATCGCAACTGGCCGATGTGCTCCGCGTCTATCGCGACAGGATGCGAGCGCACCGCGCCGCCGGCCGGTTGCGCTACGTGCAAATCTTTAAGAACGTGGGAGAAGCCGCCGGAGCGTCGATCGAGCATCTCCACAGCCAGTTGATGGCGCTCGATTTCGTGCCCGGCGCGATCGTCGATGAATTGACGGGCAGCCGCGAATACTTCTCGCGCACCGGCAGCTGCATCTTCTGCGATCTCATCGAGCGAGAGTCGACGGCCGACGTTCGTGTCGTAGAAACGACCGCCGAGTTCACGGCGATCTGTCCTTACGCGAGTCGGTTTCCTTACGAGGTCTGGTTGTTGCCGCGGCGACATTCCCAGCGCTTCGAAGACGCCGACGACCAGCTCCTAACGGCCGCCGCAGCCGGCCTGTTGCGGGTGCTTAAAGGAGTCGAAAAACTCCTTGACTCTGTCGGCAGCGGTTCGACCGGCTACAATTACGTCCTGCATTCGGCTCCGTTTGACAGTTCCGAAGCCGACCACTATCACTGGCATATCGAGGTGATCCCCCGCGCGGTGAAGCAAGCCGGCTTCGAATGGGCCACGGGCGTGCATATCAATCCCGTACCTCCGGAAGAAGCGGCGGCGACATTGAAGCGGCTGATTTAAGCATTGCCGGCAGTGCAGCATGCATCCTCCAATCGATTTGGTCGGCTCGGAACACAAGGCGGAGTAATCGTTACACGAGTTACGGTCGATAAGAAAATGCGAAGGTTCGGTGAGCAAACATGCAGTAGCGGCAAAGTTGCCGCAGAACGCGCAGTTTGACAGTCCGAAACTTCGGTTTGCGGATCGCCTACGAAATCTCGGCCCACGAGTTGCTCCGGATCGGTTTGCCGCCCTTCCGACGACTCTCAGACCTTACGCTGTGAAAGCTTGTTATGTCGAATCCGATTCGTCTCGCGTTGGTTTTCCACAACCACCAACCGGTCGGCAACTTCGATGCCGTGATCGAGCAGGCGTATCAAGACAGCTATAAGCCGTTTCTCGATGTCTTTGCGCAGTATCCGTCGACCTTAAAGATGTCGCTGCACACCAGCGGCTGCCTGATGGAATGGCTCGCCGTTAAGCATCCCGAATACTTGGAGCGCCTCGCCGAACTGGCCGCCGCCGGGCGCATCGAAATCATCGGCGGCGCGTTCTACGAAGCCATTCTGCCGATGATCCCGCGGCGCGATCGGGTCGGCCAGATTCGCACTTACACCGACTGGCTGCAACGCAAGCTCGGCTGCAAGGTACGCGGCATGTGGATGCCGGAACGCGTCTGGGAACAGTCGCTCGTCAGCGACATCGCCGAGGCGGGCATCGAGTACACCGTGCTCGACGACTTCCATTTCAAGAACGCCGGCCTGCAACAGCACCAACTCCACGGCTCGTATGTGACCGAAGACGACGGCCGAATCTTGGCCGTGTATCCCGGCAGCGAACGGCTGCGCTACCTGATCCCGTTTGCGCAGCCCTATGAAACGATCGACTATTTGCGCGGCATCGCGGCCGAGCATCCGAATTCGGTCTGCGTTTTCGGCGACGACGGTGAAAAATTCGGTACTTGGCCCGACACCTATCGCCACGTCTATACCGATGGCTGGCTGCGCAACTTCTTCGACGCGCTGATGGCGAACTCCGGTTGGATCAACACGACGACGCTCGGCGAAGCGATCGACGCCGTGCCGCCGGTCGGGAAGATCTATCTGCCCGACGCCAGCTATCGAGAAATGACCGAATGGGCTCTCCCTTCCGAACGCCTGTTGGAATACGAACACCTCACGCACGAATTCGAGCACGATCCTCGCTTCCCACAGTTGAAGCAGTTTCTCCGCGGCGGTTTCTGGCGCAACTTCAAAGTGAAGTATCCTGAGACCGACGAGATGTATTCGCGGATGCTGATGATCAGCCAGCAATTGCAACAAGCTCTCGACGAAGGACACGATCCGGAGTTGATCGAGCAGGCGCGCACGGAACTCTATCGTGGGCAATGCAATTGCAGCTATTGGCACGGCGCATTCGGCGGCATCTATCTGCCGCACTTGCGCAACGCGATCTACACGCACTTGATCGCCGCCGATAACATCTTGAACCGAATCGGCGAGTCGGCCGACCGTAACGAGTCGTGGATCGAAGCGATGCACGGCGACTTCAATTGCGATGCGCGTCAAGAAATCTATCTCGCCAATGACAAGCTCGCGGCGCTCATCTCGCCGCATCGAGGCGGGCAGCTGTATGAACTCGATGTCCGGAGCATCTGCCTGAATCTCCTCTCGACGCTCGCGCGCCGTCCGGAAGCGTATCACCGCAAGGTGCTGGCCGGAGCGGGTGCCCCGGGCGTCGGTGCGATTTCGAGCATTCACGATCGGGTCGTGTTCAAGCAGCCCGACTTGGATCAACGCATTCGCTACGACTCCTATCAACGCAAAGGCTTCCAAGACCACTTCTTCGACAACGAAGCGACGCTCGCCGCCGTGTCGTCGAATCAGGCGATGGAACGGGGCGACTTTCTCCACGGCGGTTACGAAGCCAAATTGCTTCGCAACCCGCATCGGATTCAAGCTCGCCTGACCCGCGAAGGGAACGCTTGGGGCGTGCCGCTCAAGATCACGAAGGGTTTCACCTTAGAAGCCGGCAGCAACGTGATCGACATTGCGTACCTGATCGAAGGCTTGCCGCAAGATCGGGCGTTTCATTTCGGCGTCGAGTTCAATATCGCAGGCCTGCCGGCGAACTGCGAAGATCGCTATTTCCACGACGGTAAGCACACGCGCCTCGGCCATCTCGGCTCGCAGCTCGATCTCGCGTCGGGCCGCGCCATCAATCTCGTCGATGAATATCTCGGGATCGACGTCGGCTTCCGCTTCTCGGAGGCCAGCCGCATCTGGACTTTTCCGATCGAGACGGTGTCGCAATCGGAAGGAGGCTTCGAGCTCGTGCATCAATCGACCGTCGTGATGCCGCATTGGATCATCACCGGCGACGTCGCCGGCCGCTGGTCGATCACGATGCAAATCGCGATCGACACGTCGCAAGCCGAAAGCCGGATGGAGAAGGCATCGGCCGTGGCGACGGCGTAGTCTGATGAGCCGGAGGGCGTTAGCCCCCGGTCGGGAGCGGGAATCGATTTCGGGGCGCAACGCATGGAACCGGACGCTAACGCGTTCCGGCTAATAAGCCGACTCGTTCTTAGGCGATCACCTAACTGCGAACGCAACGCCGCGCGGGTCTTCAGCTCTGCTTATAGTTTGAGAGCAGCATCCAATCGATCGCCGGTGAAAAGTCTTTCGCACTTCGTCTCACTTGGGTAAACCAAGGAACGTTGCAGACGCTATTGAAATACTTGAGCGATCTGAGATTGCTGCCGTTGTGTTCGCGACTGAGGTCGTCGGGGTCGTGGGGAAACGCATCGTTGAGTACGATGGCCGTCGGTCGCCGAAAGACCCCGTCGAGTTTGTAGCCCAGGAGCGCCGTGCAGAGTGTCAAAGTTGCGTTGATTACTCCCAGTCGATTCGCCGCGACCACGACGATCGGGAAGCCGAGATCGATTGCGAGATCGATGTTCAATTCGTCGTCGGTGAGCGGCGAGAAGAGTCCGCCGGCCCCTTCGACGACGACCACGTCGCAGCGCTCGCGCCAGTAGTCGAGCCCCCAGCGGAGCTTCTCGGCGTCGACTTTTTTCCCTTCGGCACGTGCCGCGACGTTCGGCGCCAGCGGCGCGGCGAACTTCTGCGGGCAAACCCGATCGAGTTCCCCCGGCCGGCCGGCGGCGTCCCAGAGAAGTTGAGCGTCGTCGCTTGTGAGATTTCCGTGAGCGTCGCGCGTGCAACCGCTCGTGACCGGCTTGTAGACGCCGACGTCGCGGCCCTCGTCCCTCAGCGCTTTGGCGATCATCGCCGCCACGTGTGTCTTGCCGACTCCCGTATCGGTTCCGGTGACGAAAAGTCCGGTGGTTCGGTGGGGGAATAGTCGCTCGTTCGGCTTGCGGTTCATGGCCCTCAGGGTAACATCACGGGCGTGTAGTGCGAAGCGCCGCGAACCAAGCTTGCCGCGCTCCGTATCATAAGATTCGGGTCTTGGATTTACGATTGCGCCATAGGGCGCGTTCCTCGAACGAGGGTTGCCGAGAGTGAATCGAGCGTTGGAAGAAAAAGTAAACGTCGCCCTCGTGCAGATGAGTTGCACGGCGGAAAAAGGTCCGAACGTGGCGAAGGCCGTGGCCCGGATCGGCGAGGCCGCCGCGGCCGGTGCGCAGATCGTCTGCCTGCAGGAACTTTTCCCCGGGCAGTACCCTTGCCAGAGCGAAGAGCACGTCCGCTTCGGTGAAGCGGAGCCGATTCCCGGCCCGGCGACCACAGCGATCGCCGCCGCGGCGAAGCAGCACCAAGTCGTCGTGGTCGGTTCGTTCTTCGAGCGCCGCGCGGCCGGCTTATATCACAACACGGCCGTCGTGTTCGATGCCGACGGCTCGCAGGTCGGGATGTATCGCAAGATGCACATCCCGGATGATCCGCTCTTTTACGAGAAGTTTTACTTCACCCCCGGCGATCTCGGCTTCAAAGCGTTCGACACGAAGTATGGCCGGATCGGCGTCTGCGTCTGTTGGGACCAATGGTATCCCGAAGCCGCGCGGCTCACGGCATTGGCCGGCGCGCAGATTCTCTTCTATCCGACGGCCATCGGCTGGCAGGCACCGGAGAAAGCCACCTACGGTGCGAGCCAGCACAATGCGTGGGAAACGATGATGCGTTCGCATGCGATCGCCAACGGCGTCTTCGTGTGCGCGGTGAATCGGGTCGGCACGGAAGCGGCCATCGAATTTTGGGGCGCTTCATTCGTCGCCGATCCCTACGGCAACTTGCTGCATCGGGCCGATCACGGCAAAGAAGAAACGCCGATCGTCGAGTGCGATCTCGCGCTCATCGACACGGCTCGTACGCATTGGCCGTTTTTGCGCGATCGCCGCATCGACGCTTACGGCGACATCACGAAACGCTTCATCGACTAGCCGGCGTGATCGCTCGCCGATTTGGAGCCCGCCACGAACCACGAACCGTGAACTACGAACTTTGACTCCCACCACTTCGAACCCGACTCCCCGCTCGCTCGGCTACCGCATGCCTGCCGAATGGGAACCGCATGCCGCCACCTGGCTCTCGTGGCCGCGCAACCGCAACAGTTGGCCCGGCCATTTCGAGCCGGTCCCGGCCATCTGGGCCGAGTTGGCAACGACGCTCGCCGCGCATGAACAAGTCCATATCTGCGCCGGCGGCGAAGAGATCATGGCGGAAGCGCGGCGGCTCGTCGGGCACATCCCGAACGTCACGTTGCACGACATTCCGACCAACGATGCGTGGATGCGCGATCATGGTCCGATGTTCCTCGTCGGCCCGGCCGGCAGCAAGCCGGTGATGGTCGATTGGGGATACAACGCCTGGGGCGGCAAGTACCCGCCGTTCGACAATGACGATGTCGTGCCGCGACGGATCAACGAGACCTTAAAATATCAACGGTTCGAGCCGGGCATCATCCTCGAAGGAGGCGCGGTCGATTTCAACGGGGCGGGCACCGTGCTCACGACCGAGCAATGCCTGTTGAACGAGAACCGCAACCCGACGCTCGACCGCGCCGACATGGAGCGATATCTGCTCGACTATTGCAACGCCCCGAACGTCGTCTGGCTAGGCGAAGGGATCGTCGGCGATGATACCGACGGGCACATCGACGAATTGGCGCGTTTCGTCGGTCCACGCACCGTGGTCTGCGTCGTCGAAGACGATCCGGCCGATGAAAACTACGCGCCGCTCCAAGATAACCTTCGTCGCTTGAAGCTCGCGAAAGACGAGCAGGGGAGGGGGCTAGAGGTCGTCCCTCTGCCGATGCCGAAGGCGCTGTTCTGCGAAGACCAACGGCTTCCGGCGAGCTACTGCAACTTCTATATCGCCAACGGAGTCGTCGTCGCGGCGCAATTCGATTGCCCTGCCGATGCGATCGTCCTTGCGACGCTGACGAAGCTGTTCCCCGATCGCAAGATCGTCGGGCAGCGAGCCGTCGAGTTGGTTTGGGGCTTGGGCGCCTTTCACTGCATTACGCAGCAACAACCGAAGCAAGAGTAAAGTAAAAACGAATAAGTCAAAAGGCAAAACAAGCGAACGAATCATGTTCGCGGTTTTGTCTTCTTACTTCCTACTTTTCTTACGCTTCGAGATATTCTTCCACGGCATCGCGCATGACCGTGGTGTCCGGTTCGACTCCGGTCCACTGCTTGAACGCGATCGCTCCTTGATTGACGAGCATTCCGAGTCCGTCGAGAGCCCGGCATCCGCGCGCTTTCGCGGCCCGCAGAAATTGCGTTTCGGCCGGGTTGAACACGACATCGGCCACGACGCACGTGGTCGGCACGGTTGAAAAATCCACCGGCACGCGCCCGCTCGGATCGTTCAAGCCGATCGACGTGCAATTGATCAGCACTTCGGTATCGGCGGGAACGGCATAGTCTCCTGGCCACGGCGTGAACGTCGTGGGGACGTTCGTCTTTTCCTGAATCAGTTTGGCGAGTGTTTCGCCACGTTCGACGTTACGATTCACGACCGTGAACTGTGCGGCACCGGCTAAGGCGGTCTCGATGCCGACGGCCCGCGCCGCTCCCCCTGCGCCGAGCAACACGATTTTCTTCCCCGTCGGGTCGAGCAATTCGCGCAGCGATTGAACGAAACCTTTGCCGTCGGTGTTTTCGCCGACCAGTTCGTTTCCTGCTCGAATCAGGCAGTTCACCGCTCCCATCATCGCCGCGGCCGGCGTCAGCCGATCGAGCAACGGGATCACGGCGACTTTGTGCGGGATGGTGAGGTTGCCGCCGCGAAAGCCCATCGCTCGCAGGCCGCGCACGGCGTCGACGAGCCCTTCCGGCGGAACTTCCAAGGTTAGGTAGCGCCAATCGAGGTTCGCTTGAACGAACGCCTTCTCCATCATGTACTGCGTAGGATTTCCCGCGACGGGCTGACCGAAACAACACACGATCTGCTGCAATTCGTCGAGCGGCACAAGCAGGACCTTTCCGAAGCGAAAGCCTTATCGGTAAGCAGGTGTGCGGCGAAGCGCACGCGTGAACGTATCTTCCACCGCCGCGAGGACTTTAGCAAGCCGAGAGCCGGCGCGAAACTCTCCGGCGGGGAATCGATCGAGGCGGCGCGAATCTTGCACTATCCCGAGCCGGTTCGAGAATGAGCGGGTGGTGGAAGCCGCCCGCCGATATCATCCTTCGAGGGGGAGTACACAGTAATGGATACGCGCGAGCTAACGAAATATCGCCTTCAACTTCAGCAAATCATGGCGCGTGTTCGACCCGACGTCGAGGCGGTGATCGGCCAGGTGATGGGAGGGAGCGGCGGCCAAGCCGGCGGACAATTGAGCAACGCGCCGCTGCACATGGGAGATTCCGGCACCGACGAGTTCCTGCATGAGATGAACGCCACGTTGCTCGAAAACGAACAGTTCCTCAGCGAAGAATCGAACCTCGCGCTGCTGCGCATCGACGACGGCACGTTCGGGCACTGCGAAGAGTGCGCGGTAGAGATCGGCCAAGAACGACTGGAAGCGATTCCCTATGTCCGGCTTTGCATTAGCTGCGCGTCAGCTAGCCCGGATATGAGCCCGAACTTAAACGTCGGTCGCCCGCGAAGTTCGACTGATACGATGGCTTCGCCCGCAGGCCGCTCGAAGCGCAAGAGCAAGTCGCAACGAATCGCGGCTGCGAATGCCGACGTTGCCGAAGCTACCGCGGACGCCGAAGCCGATACGTTTGCCGCTGAGAATGGGATAGGCGGACTTGCCGATGCGCCGGCGCGCAAGCGGGCAAAGTAACGCAGCCTTACGGTATCCAAACTCGCGACTTTTGTGAGTCCGAGTTGTTCACGACGGCACCCGTTCGGCGCGCTTTGATCCGTACATAGGGAGCGATAAACGCGGCCCGATGCCCGAACTCTCCCGGCGCGGAATCCGCTTTGGCGTGGAGCGGCTCTAGTAGATCTTCAATGACGAACCCGGCCCGGCATATGCCGCCGACGAGATCTTCCCAGCGATGCAGAAACTCCAGCGTTCCCTCTTCCCGTAGTTTGCTGCCGACGACCGGCGGCAGAGGGCCCGAGCGGTAGTACGGTTCCAGCAATTCATAACTACCCCCGCGCGGACGTTGCGCCGCTTGCAGACTTTGCGGCGTCTTATGTTGGCTGACGTACAAGCCTCCGGCAACGGTAACGCGTGCCGCCTCTTGAAACACCGGCTTCACGTCGGGAACGTAACAAGTGCTTACCGGATGAATGACGATGTCGAACGAGGCATCGCGTAGCGCCGAGAGATCGTCCATCGAGGCTTCGACCGTGCGCACTTGCAATCCTCGCTCGGCCGCCACTTGTCGATCGAGCACCAGTTGCTCAGGACTGATGTCGACTACGGTCACCTCGGCGCCGGCGGCGGCATAGAGCACGCTCTGGCTTCCCCCACCGGCGGCAAGGCACAGGACACGCTTGCCCGCGATATCGCCGCCGAGCCAACCGGCCTTATCGACCGTGCCGAGCGGATCGTGCAATTGCTCATCGGGAGCGGGCCGTGTAAAGACTTGTTGCTTGCGGACGAGCGCATCCCAAGCGTTGCGATTATGCTGTTGAATCGGGTCGTACATTGAGAGGGGAAGTGGTCAGTGGTCGGTTGTCGGTGGTCAGTCAATTCAGAAGCAGCAGAAGAAGAAGAAGAAAGCAATAACATCGAGAGCTCGCTGCAATGTCGTTCTTCGCTTGCGGTTTCGCGATCTCCCATCAATCGCCACGCTACTTCTTGGCGTGCGCCGCCAACCACGCAATTGCCGCGGCATCGAGTCGTTCGTGTCCTCCTTCGAACAACGTCACGCGGCACAGGTCGGATGTGCGGCGGAAGTAGATCGTGCGATCGTAAGTCGAGTCGAGTTGTTCGCCCGTCACGGTCGGCGCGTTCAGTCGCCAAGGTGCGGCGCTCAGATTCTCGATCGTCGCCTCGTCGATCGGGCCTTCGCGCTTCATCGCAGCTTCGGCAGCGGATCGCTGGGGAGCTTGCAGGTTGGCGCGGGCCACGACGTTGAACGCTTCGAGCGAATGTCGCACAGGGACCGAGCCCGCGTGGCCGTCGTAGATGCCGGCGGCGATGTCGAGCGGCACGTTACGCCCGTTCGCAAGTTTTGTGTTCGGCGAACGGGCCCGGTATTCCGCGTCGATCTCTGTCGAATCGCCCGGGGCGCCGCCGCAACATTTGCGCAACATCGCGCCGTACTTGTCGTCGGCATGCAGTTTATGCCACGCGGCCAAGTCGCCGATGCCGACCCAGGCCGAGGCGGCTGCCCAAATCTCGGGATGGTTACCGACCATTTGCATCGTCATGTGCCCGCCGCCCGATTGGCCGGTGAGGTAGATGCGGTTTCGATCGACGTTGTGATGCGAGGCGGCCCATTCGACCGCGTCGAGAATGTCTTGTTGCGCGAGTTTGGAAGCGCAGGCCTCGGGCGTTTGATTCACGCCGCGAAAGTTCGGAGCGATCGTGATCCAACCGCGGGCGAAAGCTTCGGATTCGAGCTCCGGCGCAAGTTGCTCCAGATCACCGCTCCAGCTATGCAGCGAAACCAGCAGCGGCACTTTATCCGTCGTCGTCGCCGGAGGGATCGTGATGTAGCACGGCTGCTCCGACTTATCGGCAGTGCTGGTGAACTTGAAGAGAGTACGCGTTCCTGCGATCGGCACCGGCATACTGGTCGTCGGCTTGTGCCCGAGTGCGGCATCGAGGAACGTATAAGCTTCGCGCCGTTGCGGATTCGGGAAATCATGAACGCAATCGGGATAACGGGACTGCAAAGCCATCGGTGACCCGAGCAACTCGTAGATCGCGCGAGCTTCGACCGTGGCTTTCTTCACGCCGCGATAATCGAAGTTCGAATCGCGTAGCGGCGCGTTCGAGTAGAACGGCCGCGGCGCCATCGCTGCGGCAAGTTCGTAGAAATCGAACGGCATCGCGTCGGGAGCAGCGTTGTACTTTTCCACCACGAACGGCATGTAGCGCTGCTGCGCCCAATTCGCCAGCTTCTTGCCTTCGTAGTAGTCGTGGAACGGACACCAGCCGCAACTGGAGACGATCGCCTTGATGCGCCGGTCGAACGCCGCGACGAACAGCGCGTTGTGGCCGCCGAGAGAGTGCCCGATCACGCCGATTCGTTCGGGATCGACATCGGCTCGCGATTGCAGCAGATCGACCGAGCGCATGTGGTCGACGATCCCTTTCATCGTGCCGCTGACGTAGTCGTCTTTCGCAAAGTCGTGCGCCTTTTGATCGCCGAACGAAACATAGTCGGGTGCGATCACGATGTAGCCGCGCTTGGCGAGCTCGAAGCCGTATTCACGGTTTGCTTTCCCATCACCCGCGACGATCGCTTTGCCGATCTCGCCCGTCGGATGCAAGGCTAAGATCGCCGCGCGGCGTTCGCCCGGCTGAATGTCTTTGGGTATGTAGAGATAAGCGGTAACACGTTCGCCGTTGCGAGCAGCGAAGGAGATCGTTTGCCGCGGAATGCCGGCTTGATCGGTTGTCGCAAGCACTTGAACATCGAGCGGTCGCTTCGTGTGTACTTCGGCCGGCAACGGACCCATCACGGCTTCCATTCCGGCGAGGATCTGCACGCGTCGCCGCTCCCAATCGGCTGGAGTTTTAACCGGCTGTTCGGCACCGTTGGCGTCGAGATAGTAATCGAGGCGCTGGTGCGCCGGTTTCGCTCCGTTCGATGGCGGGGCCTGGGCCGCGAGTTGGTTCGATACGCAGGCTTGCGCAACGGCGAAGACCCTGAACAAGACGACGATGGCGGTGTTAATGAAACGATGTCGGAGCATCGAAGCGTTCCGTGTGAAGAGGATGTAGGGGAGGGGCATTCCATGCGGGAGTCGTGCGGCAGAGGGCTTTAGACTACGCACCATAGCGGCTGCTCGCAATCGGCGGCGTGGCTTGAATGTCTTCATTTGCATTCACCGCTTTCCGGCCGCCGGCATGCGGAACGTATTTTGCAGTGTCGGGACAATGCCGTTATGCTGAGTCGCCGCAGTTGTCGTGACCCTCGATCAAGCAGGTTTCGTATGCCCATCGCTCGTTTACTCGCCGTTGTCGGATTGCTCTCGCTCGCGGTCGCCGCACACGCGGATTCCGGCACGGATTGGCCGCAATGGCGCGGTCCGCATCGCGACGGCGCGGCTCCGTCGTCCCCCGCCTTGATCGCATCGCTGCCGGAGGATGGCCTGAAGCCGGTTTGGCAAACGGAGCAGTTGCCGGCCGGCGGCTGGGGAAGCCCGATCGTGGCGGATGGAAAGGCTTACCTTTTCATCCATTTTAGAAACCCCAAGACTCCCGAAGCGTTGCCGAAAAAGAAGTATCCTTATCTTGCCGAAGGCAAGCGCGGAGGCATGTCGGCGGCCGAATATGTCGAGTACGAAAAAAATCGACGGGCGGAGGAGATCGAATTCGCGAAGCTGTACGAGTTCAAAGAATTCGTGTTTTGTTTCGATGCCGCTAGTGGAAAGACGCTTTGGAAAAACGAGAAGCTAAGCGTTTACTCTCAGTTCGTGCAGTCGGGAACGCTCACGCTCGCCGACGGAAAGCTCTACATCCTCGGCGCCGGACGCCATGCGCGGTGCCTCGATGCCGCGACCGGACAAGACGTCTGGGATGTGCTCGTGCCGGGAGTCCATGTCGATGAGTTTTACGCTTCGAGTTTCGCGGTGATCGATGGTGCGGCGATCGCCTTCGCGGGAACCTTGTTCGGCCTGGATGCTCGAACCGGCGCTTTGTTATGGCAAGGTGATGCCAAGCGCAGGGGAGAACATTCGAGCGCCGTTGCTTGGCGAGCCGACGGGCGAGAGTTGGCGATCGCCAACGTCGCGAGCGGGGAAACGATTTGCTTCGAGCCGAAGAGCGGCAAGGAGCTGTGGCGCGTCCGATCGGAAGCGAATAACTCGACGCCGGTTATTGTGGGAGATCTGTTGATCACTTACGGCTCCAGCAGACGAAGCGGTTTGCGCGCTTATCGAATTACGCCGAGCGAAGCGAAGGAAGCGTGGACCTATCAGCGACTCTCCGACAAAGGAAGCAGCCCGGTCGTCGTCGGCAACCACCTCTATGCTCAAGGCGAAAAGCGAATCGCTTGTCTCGACTTAGCGACCGGTGAGGAGTCGTGGAGTACGACGCTTGATCTAGCTTCGCCGCAATACACTTCGCTCGTCGCGGCCGACGGCAAGCTGTTCTACGCCTTCGATGGGCTCCTTTGTTTCGCCGCCGATGCGAAGGAATTCCGTACGTTGTTCGAGACGAAGTTCGACAAGCAAGGTCTGATGGCGACCGACGCAACCTTGCGAAAACGCTTAAAGCTCGACGAGGTCGAGAAGAAACCCAACGGCCTGGAAGAGTCGACCCGGATCTACAAGCGAGAGGTCGGCGATCAGGGACCCGTGGCTTGCACCTCGCCGGCGATCGTCGATGGTCGGCTCATCCTGCGCTTGCGAAATTCGCTGGCCTGCTACGACCTGCGTGCCGGCAAAGCGGTGGAGAGTTCGACAGCCGCGGCGGCTGCGCAACGCTAGCTCCCGCATTCGAATTTCCTTCGCGTCTCTTGTTTCGCTCCTGCGGCGCCGCGGCCATCCTGTGTTGGATGGGATGATCGCAACGATCGTATCGCGCCACCGGTTGATCGACGCGCCTTAGGCAGCGTCGATCCCTAAGCAAAACGTAGGAGTGAGGTTTATGCGAGAAGTTTTCGCTCGGTTGTGCGAGACGGTGCGGCGTGCGGCTTGTTTCCTCGTCGCGGCGTCGATGGGTCTCGGCGACGGGATCGATCGGGTCGACTTGCTTGCGGCAGCTCCCCCGGAAGCCACGAATGCCGGGTGTCTATTCGAGGCGATAGAGCAAGGGAATGTCGAAGTGCGCGTCGTCGCTCGCGATGCGAATCACTTGCGGGTGTTCATTAAGAACGCTACCCAGCAGCCCATCTCAGTCAAACTGCCCGACGTGTTGGCTGCTCGCCCGGTGTTGGCACAGCAAGGCTTCTTCAATCAAGGCCAAGGGCCTATCTTCGGAAACAACCCGAACCGCAACGGGCAGCAAGCGTCGCAAGCCGTCGCAGGGCCGACCAACGGAACCGCGCGAGCTAACATCTTCAATATTCCGCCCGAAAGCGTGCGGGAATTTCGCGTCGATACCGTTTGCCTCGAGCACGGCAAGCCGGACCCTCGCAGTGCGGTGCCGTATGAACTGGCGAAGCTGGAAGACGTTTGCCGAGAACCGGCCGTCGAGTCGCTCTTGGTCCGCTACGGACAAGAAGAGCTCGATCGCGAGGTGGTGCAGGCCGCCGCTTGGAACCTGGCGAATGGAATGACGTGGAACGAGTTGGAGAAGATGTCGGTGCCGGTCGCGGTCAATGCGACCAAGCCGCAGTATTCCACCCAACAACTACTTCTCGCTCGTCGCCTTTCGGAAGCCGCGCTGAAGCAAACGGCTGCCGCCGAAAAGGCGAAGCCGGGCCTCGCGTCGTCCAAGGCAACGGCGACCCCGCCGGCAGTTGCAGCCCCTCGCGATGCGACACCGACGAAGCTACGTGCCTTGGAAACGATCAATGCCCGCAAATAGCGTGCGAAGAGGAACGAGACGCGAGGTTATCGTGTTTCGCAAAGCTGCTGAGCATCGGTAACCACGTGAATGCTGTTCCCGTTCTTCGCGGCGGTTTCGTAGGCTGCGGCACCCCGGACCATCAACCCGTCGGCATCGTCTTGGGCTTCGATGTCCGTCAGGCCGAAGCTCGCGGTGAATCGCAGGTCGTCCAGGCCGTCGAGCGGAATGCGGCATTTCTCGATCGCTTGTCGGATCCGTTCGATCTTGCTCTTGGCATCGCTTGCGGTCACACCGGCCATCGTGATTCCGAAGCGATCTTCGGCGACGCGGGCCAGCATTTCTTGATCGCGTAACACGGCCTTCAAGAACTGTGCGACCGCTCGCAGCACGACGTTTCCGGCTTCGCGACCGAATCGCTCGACGATCGTCGGGAAGTTGTCGACCCCGCAATAAAGCACGGTCACCGGGGCTTGGTACTTGTGGTGCTGCTCCACACGACGGCGAACGTCTTCCCCAAACGCATCCCGGTTAGGGAGCGAATTCAACGGGTCTTTCACTTCGCCGGCCGGTTCGTTCTTCGGCTTCTCTTCGACGACCGGCTCTTTGACGGCCGGTTCCGCCTTGCCGTTTTTCAGCAAGTTCTTGCCGTCGTGCAGGTGTACGCAATTGCGTCCGGCCTTCTTCGAGGCGTAGAGCCCTTGATCGGTGCGAGCGACCAACGCGTCGAGATCTTCGTTCGGCATCACTTCGGCGACGCCGCCGCTGATCGTGACTTTCAAGAGCTGACCCGACGACTCGACCACCATCCGTTCGATCGCGGTTCGAGCCCGTTCGGCGGCGAGCAAAGCCCCCTTGGCGTCGGTTGCCGGAAGAATGATGGCGAACTCTTCGCCGCCGTAGCGGCAGACGAGATCGACGTCGCGCATCACCATCGACAGCGTGCAAGCGACATGGCACAGCACATCGTCGCCGGTCTGGTGGCCGTAGGTGTCGTTGAACTTCTTGAAATGATCGATATCGAATAGCAGCAACGATACCGGCGTGCGATAGCGTTGGTATTCCGAGACGCGGCGTTGCATCTCGTCGTCGAAGGCCCGACGATTGAGCGCTCCGGTCAGGGCGTCGGTCCGAGCCATTTCCATTTGGCTTTGCAGCGCGGCCGATTGCTCGGCGAGCTTGGCTTCGGCGGAGCGGAGTTCGCCTTGCAGCTTCTCGTTCGCTTCGGTGACCTTCGCCACGGCGGCCAGGATCGTTGCTTCGAGATCTTCACCCGTCCCTTGCGCGGCTCCGGTGATTTCTTCGTTGATTTGCTTCACGCGAGCGCTGTGCTCGCCGACGTCGTGGCCGATCCGTCCGGTGAGCCGGAAGACCTGCTGCATCGCTTCTTCGATCTTCGCCGAATCTTCCCGTTGCTTTTGACGCAATTGCTCGATCTCGGTCGAGCCGGGCTCCGCGGTTGCTGCAGCTGCGGCGTGATTGCCTCCGGAGAAGAGCCACACGGCGACCGCTCCGAATAAGAACTGCACTACGGCGACGATCGCGAGGATATCGATTCCGAATTGATAACTAGTGCCCATATTCGTTCGGCTTTCGGGATTGGTGAATGCGGCGGATCGTCGGACCGCAACGGTTCCGACAGGCGGCGATTCTCTGTCTACGGTCGCTTGGTTACTCAAGATGCGGTTAGAAACATTTAGGTTAGAACTAGCGAATCGCCAAAATTTGCGGCTAATTTATTCTCAGGCGCCTGCTCGAACCCCGTGTCGTGACGATGTTTCCGTTTGAACGGGGGGTAGAACTACTCCGTATTGACCGGTTTAGGCTAGGGAAAACCACCACCTGTCGGCGCAGTTCAGCGACCTTCACGGAATCATTTGCTGGACGACGCCCGACGAGCCCGCCATAATTAACGGCGTTTCGCGCACATTACGCCGGGCCGAACGATCTTGCGGCTTGCTACGGCCAATCCGTTTCCAGCGATTCCGATGATTCTAGGTTTAGTGCCGAATAGCTCGGCAACGAATTCGACTACGACGCTCGTGCTGTGGCTCGCGGGTTTGGCGATTATGACGCTGGTGGGCGTGTACGTCGTGGGTAAGCTTCGCGGCAGTTTCCGAGGATCCGACTTCGAGGCCAGCAATTTGATCACCAACTTCCGAGAATTGCATTCGCAGGGTGAGCTATCCGACGAGGAATACCGAAACATAAAGTCGAAGCTAGCGATGCAGTTGCAAGAGAGCATCGAGAAAGCCAAAAGTAAAGATTCGGCCGATTCTTAAAGCCGGCACGAATATGCCGGCTATGACGTTCGAGACTGGAATGCGCGGCAGGCGGAATTTTCGGACATTCCGAAAACCGTTGCGCGGCGAAAGCGTAGTAGAAGCGACAACTGTTTTAGAAACGACAACATAGTGAATCCGTAGCTCGGTTGGTTTCGGACAGGGATGCCGTGCCGGACGACGCGTGTCGGCCGCTCGAGCGACGGAACGTGAGATGGAATTCCAGCAGGACGAGTGCGACCGGTAAGGTCGGCCGATTCCTGACAGGCGAAAGGATTAGGCATGCCCTCGGGTCGGGACATCAGTGGTGGCCGTCGTAGTGCGGGCCCTACTAAGAAAAATGCGTTCTGTTCATTCTGTCGCAAGAGCTATCGCGACGTCGGGCCTCTCGTCGAAGGCCCCGGCGACGTGTATATCTGCGGCGAGTGCATCGAGCTCTGCCAGTCCATTCTCGACCAAGAGCGCAAGCGTCGAGGGAGCGGCAAGCCGCTGTTCAATCGCATTCCCGCCCCGCGCGAGATCATGACGAAGCTCGAAGAGTACGTCGTCGGTCAGGAACAAGCGAAGAAGGTTCTCTCGGTCGCCGTTCACACGCACTACAAGCGTCTGCAACTCGCCGCCGAAGGCGTCGGCGATGTCGATATCGACAAGTCGAACATCTTGCTCATCGGCCCGACCGGCAGCGGCAAGACGTTGCTCGCTCGCACCTTGGCCCGGCTGTTAAACGTGCCGTTCGCGATCGGCGATGCGACGACCCTCACCGAAGCCGGCTATGTCGGCGAAGACGTCGAGAACTTGCTGCTGAAGCTGTTGCATGCCGCGGATTTCGACTTAGAGCAAGCCCAACGCGGAATTCTCTACATCGACGAAATCGACAAGATCGGCAAAACGAGCAACAACGTCTCGATCACGCGTGACGTATCGGGCGAAGGAGTCCAACAAGCGCTCCTTAAGATGCTCGAAGGTACGGTTGCCAACGTGCCGCCGCAGGGAGGCCGCAAGCATCCCGAGCAGCAGTACATCCAGATGGACACTTCGAACATCCTCTTCATCTGCGGTGGGACGTTCTCCGGGCTCGAGAAGATCATCAGCAAACGGCTCGGCAAGAAGACGATCGGCTTCTCCCAAGAAGCGATCAAGGCCGATGCGGTCGAAGATCACGAAGTCGGTCGGCTCTTGGCGCAAGTCACGAGCGACGACCTCGTCGAGTTCGGCATGATTCCCGAACTCTGCGGCCGGCTACCGGTGCTCGCTCCGCTTCGTCCGCTCGACGTCGACGCGCTGATGAAGGTTCTCAGCGAGCCCCGCAACGCGATCGTCCGTCAGTACCAGAAGCTCTTCGAGATGGAAAGCGCCGAGCTCGAGTTCACCGAGGACGCCGTTCGTGCGATTGCCAAGAAAGCGCACGAAAAAGTTACCGGTGCACGTGGTCTTCGGACGATCATCGAAGGGTTGATGCTCGACATCATGTTCGATCTTCCCGAAAACGGGGCCGGACGTCGCTACGTGGTCACTCCCGAAGTGGTCATGGGACACACGAAGCTCTTCCCGGTCAGCGAAACGAAACATAAGTCGGCGTAACGTTCAAGCCCGGGGCCGCGCAGCATTCACTTGTTGCGGTCGAACCGCCGGGGGTTAAGTTACGCCAGACAAAACGAGCCCGAGTCGGTAACCATTCCGACCGGGCTCGTTTTATTTTTGCGCCGTGCATCTCCGGCAACGAGGTTTCGGGGCTACCCGAAGAAACGGCCGGTTCACACCGGCCGCTCGCCTCGGATGATGATGATGCGCTCGACTACTTCCCCTTCGCGATCGATCTCAGCACTTCGATCCCGCGATCGATCACCGCGTCGGCTGCCGCATAGGAGATGCGGAAGTGCGTGTCGCGGGCGCTGAAGATGCCGCCGGGGATGATGAGCAGTTCGCGCTCGATGGCCGCGGCGACGAACTCCGTGCCGGTTCCCCAAGGTGCTTTCGGGAACGCGTAGAACGCTCCGTTCGGCGTGGCGACTTCGTAGAGATCGCCGATGCCTTTCACGATCCGGTCGCGCTTCCGGCGGTAGTCGTCGATGTGCGGCGTCATGTCGACGTCGAGCGCCGCCGAGCCGGCCCATTGAAACGGCTGCGGCGCGCAGACGAACGTATATTGCTGGAGTTTCGCCATCTCTTGGATCACGGCCTTCGGACCATGTGCGTAGCCGAGCCGCCAACCGGTCATGCCGTAGCCCTTGCTGAACCCATCGATCACGATCGTCTGTGGATTGTACTTCGCTGGCGAGACGAACGCGTGGTCGTAGCAGAAGGCTCGATAGATTTCGTCGCTTACGAGAGCCACGTTCTTCTCGGCGGCCAAGAGCGCCAAGTCGCGCACCTCGGCTTCCGTCGCCGTGACGCCGGTCGGGTTCGCCGGGCTATTGAACAAGATCGCCTTCGTCTTCGGGGTGATCGCCGCGCGCACCTTGTCGATGTCGATTCGGAAGTCGGGATACGTGTCGATCGGCACCAACACGGCTCCCGCGAGCTTCGCCAGCGACGGATACATCACGAAAAACGGATCGAAGACGATCACCTCGTCGCCCGGGTTCGCTAAGGCGAGCATCGCCAATACCAACCCGCCGCTGGTGCCGCTCGTAATGAAGAGGTCGCGATCCGCGTGGCCGAAATCCTTCGCGATCTGCGCCGCGAGCTTGTCGCGCAGCGGCGCGATGCCTTGGGTCTGCGAGTAGCCGTTTTTGTTGTCGTTGATCGCGTCGATCGCAGCCGTCTTGATCGCCGGCGGCACGGCGAAATCCGGCTGGCCGATCGAGAGATTGATCGGGTTCTTCATCTTGGCCGCGAGATCGAACACCTTGCGGATGCCCGAGCTATCGAAGTGGGCCATGCGGTCAGCGATCCAAGGATGGCGAGACATAGAGTTGGAGATAGTGGTCAGTGGTCAGGGGTCGGTGATCAGTTGCAGAGGGGAAGCGAAGATGCTTCTGCGCCTAGAAAAGTGGCGGCGCAGCCAACGAATGAGGGCGTATCGGAAGGATCTAGTGTATCGCAGAGTAGCAGATTTTGAAGGAGACAAAGCGCAGCGCTAAGTTCCCGCAAGTACTGACCACCGACCACTGACCACCGGTCACTGTCCGATTACCGCACCTTGCACTTAAATCGCACGAGGCCCCCTTCGCCCGGCTTGATCGGCTCGTCGATCTCCCAGCGAAGTTCGAGCGACTCGGCCGAGTTCTCGGCGGCGTTGAAGTGGGCCTGACGGCTCGATTGAGCACTGTCGGGCACGTAGGCCAGCCGCGTCGTCAGGCTATCGAGAATGACGACGTTCCCCACGGTTTGATCGCCGATGTTGTCGTAGCGAATCGTGAAGTCGACGATGTCGCCGGGCTGAGCCGCGGGGGTCGAAGCGATCTTGCAAATCCGCAGACGAGCGTCGGTCGGACCTTTCACGATGTAGATCGCTTGGGCCCGCTTGTCGCCGGTCGAGACCACGGCTTGCTGCTTCTCGACGAAGACCTTCACGCCGTCGGCCTTCGACCAAGCAATCGCACTTTCGCTTCGTTCGGCGAGGCGTGCTTTTTCGGATCCGAGCATCGTGCCCGAGCGAATCACCGAGAGGTTTTCGTAAGCGTAGAACGCTTGTTGGTAGTTGTGCGGCATGAGCGCCGTCGACGCGATGCCGGAGCCTTGCTCGCGGCGATAAGTTCCGAGCTTCAAGTTCGCGGTCTGTCCGATCGGTTGCTGTTGTTCCAGCTTCGTACCGACGCGAGCCCGTTCGTTGAAGTAAGAGACCCGTTCGCGCTCGACGATGTTCGTCGGCCCGTCGACCATTTCGCTGGAGACGACGTTCGTCACTCCGCGCACGGAGCTGAAGCGGGGGGCGTAGATATACGCGCAGTTCGACGATTCGACGAGCGTGCGGCCATCCATCGTGTCGTAATGGGCGACGGTGTCTTCGACGTTCAAACCTTGCACGCGCCACTCGGGACTCACGGCCACCGGTTCTTCGGCGTCGCCGCCGTCGTGAAGGTATTCATCTTGCGGCCAAGGGCCTTTAATGCCCGGCGGCGCCCAGGGAGTGACGACGCCGTAAGGAATCGGCGGAGCGCAGTTCGCTTCCCCATCGTAGTCGCGCTGAATCGCAGGCAGCTTCGTGCCGACGATCGCTTTGGCCGGTTTGCCTGCGATCGACTTGGCATGGTTGACCGGAAGCGGGGCAGGGGGCTCTGCGATCGGTTGCTCATCGCTGACGACGCGCACATTCGGATCGTTCGACGACAGGTCCGAGGCGCTTTCCTTCGACAAGCTCTTCGTAAAAGTGCGGCACGACGGCAAGACGGCCAACATGACCATGACCGCAACCGTGCGATGCGCGATCTGAAGAGTGCGAGGGCGTGATGTCATGATGGGCGTTCTCGGAGAGGCTTTAGCGAACGGCGGTCGCTCGACGCGACGATCCGTTCGTGATCGGCTGCGGAGCCGGCGTGGGGATAGGCATAGTGGTCGGCACCGCCTGAGCGAGAGCCGGCAGCGGCACGATTCGGAGCCACTTCGGGCATCCATAGATGAAGTGCATGTCGGGGCCCGCGCTTTCGTCGGGCGTTCGGCCTCCGAGGCGAACGATCGCCACGGGACGTCCTAACCGATCGGCGACTTCCAGCGGATTCGCTTTCGCTCCCGCATCGTGCCACAGTTGCTCGCCCGGCTGCTGCGTGCCGGGCAAGGCTTGCTTCGGATCTTCGATGTAGACGACTCGGGTTACGAGCAAGCCGTCGGTCGCGAGGCGAAGATCATCTTCATTGAAGATGACCGGAATCGGAAAGCGACGTTCCATGCCGACCGGGGCATAAGTGCGATCGATGATCTCGATCGTCGGATAGCATTCGAGATTGCGAAACTGCTCGGGCAGGTTCGAGAGCTTGATTCGATACGGTGTGCCGATTTGCATTCCGGCGAACACGGCTCCTTCGGTCGGCTCGGTCCAGCCACCTTGATCGGCCAACGAAATAAGAACCCCTTTAGGCCCGGTCATCTCGACTGGTTGAAAGTAGCCGACAACCGGTCCGCCGCGTTGCAGCCGAGCCGCGGCGACGGCACCCGGCGGGTTCTGCGTCTGAAACTGATAGTGAGCCGCAGGTTGCTGGGCCTGCGCCACACTTGCCGCCACGACGACGATGCACGCCGGCGCGACAAGCCCGATGAGGCGGCGGATATGCACGATAGATGAAGGCATACGACGACGCTACCAAAGTGGACGCTACGGAACGCGAACGAGACTTGATGCGATGAGCCCCGCGAGAGGACTCGAAGCGATGTGCGGAGCGCCGCCGTGTGTGGTGCGGCGGCGCTCCGCATCGTGAGAGCACGACGAGTTGCTAAGCAACCCGCGGATGAAGCTCTGGAAGATGCGCAGTCGGGTTCTTATTTCCGACTTCTTACTCGACGAAAACTACTGGTTGCTCGGCAAGAGCGGTTGACGAGCGTTCTCGTGAATATAGGCGTGGTTTGCAGCCTTCGGATAGCTCATGCCCGGAGTCTGCTTCACATGCAGACTGACCTTCTTCGAGGGGTCCGGATAGTGCTGGAACGTGTGGTTGCGGACCACATGCTTCTGCACGCCGGCAGGCCCACCTAGCGGGATGTGCGGAGGTCCGGGGAGACCGATCGGCGTCCCGGTGATCGGAATCCCAAATTGGGCTCCGACCGCACCTTGATAGAGCGAGCTCCCTTCGATGCCGCCGTCGACGAGTTCGCCGTTGGCACCCGGCACTTCCAAATCCTTATTACCGATCCGAATGATCGCCATGATCGCACCTTGACGATCGGCTTCGACGATCGGATCTTGGCCCGGATCCAGACGCGTGCTGACGAGTTCTTGCACGCCGGCGACGGCCAATTCTTGGAACTCCGGATCAGGCAAGAAGATGACCTTGGTGACGAAGTTGCCCGAAAGCACTTGGTCGAGGTCTTCTTCCGTGAACTGAATCGGAATCGCGTTGTGCGAGAGATAGGCTTCCGTGCGATTGACGGACGGACCGATTTCGATCGTCGGATAAAGCTCGACGCCCGGGCGGCCCGGCAGGTCGGTCAGCTTCAAACGATAGACGGCCCCTTGCGGGAAGTTGGATCGCGCCGGAGCGACGAGCGGTTCGGAATCGAACAGGCCCGGCTGGCCGACGCTCCAAGCCACGGTCGCCCCTTCAGGGCCGAGAAACGCGACTTGAGAATTCTGTAATGGCATTCCCATCGCCGGATCGCCGAGCGTCATCACGCCGGGGCCGGGGCCATCGACGCCCGGTCCGGGATGCTGCATCATCGTCGCCGGTGGAAGCGTATGCGGCACGAACGGAATACGGCATCCACCGCAGGCCGCCAGCCCGAACATCAAGGCAAATCGGTACTTCATCGGTTCCCCCTTGGATCCATCCCTGTTGAGTCGGGGCGGTATGTTTCCGAGTCCCGGCTTATGAACTGCGTGATCGAGCGTGTCGAACGGCTGCCGCACGGTGCTTTCACCGGCTAGAACCGGCATGGACCCTTGGAAGGCCCCCCGAATACAATGCGACCCCTTCGACTCGGATTTCGCACCTCGATCTGCGTCGTCGCCGACTCGGACCCGAAGAGCGAACTCCCATGTGAGTATCCTCGGCGTCGTACAATGCGATTCTTTGGTAAATCCGTTAGAACCCGTCCATGAATCACAGCAGATACAACTTACCTAGTCGAAGCGCGGCGTTTTTCGTCGCATGGTTTTGCTGCTTCCAGACGGTAATAGGGCAGGGGATCGCGCCCGAGCAAGCTCCTGCCGGCAGTGCCGCGCCCGCCGGTTCTGCGCAACCCGTCGCTCGGCCGGTTGCCGGCAAAGCGGCGCTTCCCGATCCACAGCAGTTGCTGGCCGGATCGAACCGGATGTTGTCGCGACAGAAATCGATCGTGGCGAAGGTTCGGCATCGCGCGACGATTTACGGGCGCGAGCTGATCGGATCGGGCGAATACGCGCAAGGGCCGGAGCTCGCAAGGCTGTTGCGATACGAGCTCCGTATGCAGGTCGATAATCGGGTCGTGAACTTATTGCAGGTTGCCGATGGGAGGCATCTTTGGATTTCGTATCTGCTCAAGGACGAACCGGAAATTCAGCGGGTCGATATCGACCGCGTCTTGGCGGCTCCAAATCCGAATGCGGCGACGGAGCCCGGCGGCGATCCGCATCGTCAGCTCGGCCTCGGCGGACTTTCTCAGTTACTCGCCGCGCTAGGAAAAGACTTTGAATTCAACGGCGTGTTCCGATCCGAATTAGGCGCGTTGCCGGTTTACGGCATCGAAGGTCGCTGGAAAACACCCGCCTTGACCGTCTTCAATCCCAAGATCCCGGCCGATACGCAAGCGGGACGCCGAACCAGCACCGACAGCCTGCGGCCTCACGTGCCCGATCGGGTAGTCATCTATCTCGGAGCCGATGATTTGTTTCCGTATCGCTTCGAGTTTCGACGTTCGGCTAAGTCGGTAGAGCAGGGGGCTGCGAAAGCCGACACCGGACTGAAAGGAGACGACGCCTCGAAGCCGCTGCTGGTCTTAGAGTTCTTCGAAGTGCAGTTCGACGTGCCGATCGAAGAGCGGCTTTTCCAATTCTCCCCCGGCTCGCGACGGTTTGCCGACATCACCGACAAATTTCTTAACGCTCGGACGGCAGTCCCTTAAGCCGTTGCAAGGCCTCGTCGGTCTACCAGCAGCGCTGCTACCCGCAGCGCTTCGACCATGCTGCTGGTCTCCGCCTTGCATTGCCAAGCCAGATCGAAGGCGGTGCCGTGCGCCACGCTCGTCCGCACGATCGGAAGCCCGAGCGTGACGTTGACGGCCCGATGCATCCCGAGCAATTTAAGCGCGATGTGGCCTTGGTCGTGATACATCGCGACGACGGCATCGAACTCCCCGTCGCGTGCTCGGACCATCAGCGTATCGGTCGGATAGGGGCCTGCGACGTAGAGTCCTTCACCCTTCGTTTGAGCGACGGCCGGGGCGATGATCCGTCCTTCTTCGTCGCCGAATAATTCCGATTCGCCGGCGTGAGGGTTCAGCGCCGCGACTCCGATGCGCGGTGCCGAGCCTTTGATGTGGCGCATCACGTCGTGCGCCAAGCGAATCTTTTCGTTCACGGCCATGGTCGTGAGGTTGGCGAAGACATCGCGGAGCGCCATGTGCAACGTAACGTGAATCACTCCCAGGCCCGACGTTCCGCGAATCGACGCTTGCGGGCCGAGATAGAGCATCATTGCGAAGTCGTCGACGCCGCAGAGTTCGGCGAGCAATTCCGTGTGGCCGGGATAGTGATGGCCCGCGGCGTGAAGAGCCGCTTTATGCAACGGCGCGGTCGTAACCGCGGCGACACGATCCGCAAGCGCGAGGCGCGCCGCGGTGACGAGGCAATCGTAAGCGGCCCGGCCGTGGCGCGCGTCGACCAGGCAGCGCGGCGCCGCGAGCACGTCGTCGGAACAGGCTTGCAAGACCGGAATCAGCGTGCGGGTCGGATGGGCATCTTCCGGCGCTGCGATCGTGCGCACTTCGATCGGCAGCTTCCAAAGCTCGACGGCGCGACGAATAATCTCGGGATGCCCGACGACGAACGGTCGGCAGAGATCGTGGACTTCGCTGCTCGGCCAGCAACCGGCGATCACCTCGGGGCCGACACCGGCCGCGTCGCCCATCGTAACGGCAATGAGTGGCTTGTTCATGTCCGCTATTTTAAGCCGGCGGCGAACGCCGGGGCAGGGGAGGGCGGCCCTAGTGAGGCGGCGGTGATTCCCGTAGAACTAATCGCCGGCGCTTCCCCTTTCATTCGGCTTGCGACGCGAGAACACCGTGAACCGTATCTTTTATCCCCTGGCGCTCTTGGGTGCCGTGGCGTTGTCGTCGGTCATGGTTCTGGGGCTCTATCTGCACTCGTACGACATTCGCAACCCGCGCGACATCGAGGCCCAACGCTTGGCGACGGTTCATCGGCTCTCGGGCATCGCCGCCGGAGTGCTCGTGCTGTTGGTCGAGAGCGTTGTCGTGACCTATTTCGTCGGCACGAACCGATGGTGCAAAGAGGTTTCGGAAACGTATCGCTTGGGCGATCGCTTCGTTTCCGAAAGCACTCGGTTGAAACGGAAAGCGTTTCCGATTTCCTTCGTCGGGATGTTGATCGTCGTCGGTATCGCCGCCTTGGGCGGAGCTGCCGATCCCGGCTCCAGCCTGTCTCGCGACTTATTGCTTCGCTTCGGCGGCGACGTCGCTTGGGCCGACTTTCATCTCCTCGCTTCGCTCTTGGGAATCACGCTGATCGTCGGGGGCTTCTTTCTACAGTCGAACTACATCCGCTCCAATCACGCCGTGATCGAAGGGGTGATGGCCGAGGTCAAAAGAATTCGCAGCGAACGAGGACTCGATTAAGACAATCGAGCCCCCGCTGCTGCGAAAAAGCTGCGGCATGTTCGAGCGATCGCGGTGAAGGCTTTATTCCGCTACCACGGCGAGCGGCGGACGGCAGGGAATAATCATGCGGCGTTGGATCGGATAGCAACCGAGACCGAGCGCGTCGGCGACCCATTCGTGCGTCACGCTCGAGTCGACTCGGCCGCTGCGAATGAGAATGCCGGCGAGATACTGGCTGGCGTCGAAGCCGTGGTTGCGCAGTTCGTCGTAGTTGGAACGGCGCGACAGGCCATCTAGGTCCGTGACGGCGTGGATGCAGTTCGAGATGTAAGTCGAACGTGGACCATGATCCGGATCGACCGCTTTATAAAGCACGCAGCCGCTATTGAGCCGCGAGATTTGCCGTAAGGACTTGTCGTAGATCTGCGGTGCGACGATCGGATCGAGCTCATACGGCCCCCACATCGCGAGGCACTCGTTGTTGCAGAGCGCGAACTTGAGTGTCTGATGGAGAGAAAGATTGACTCCCGGCTCGCCGCGCAAGGTAAGGATACGCACGTTGAGCGTACGCGGGAGCCAAGAGATGGTGTGCGAAGTGAGATCGTATTTCGCCGCATTTTCGACGCCGGGCACGGCCTTCACGATCGTCATCCAAGTGTGCGTGTATTTAGCTCGCTTCGGAGAAGATTGCGACCCGAACACGAGCATGAAGTAGCGCTCTTTCGGAGCGGTCGGCCTTGCTGCCGGGGAGTTCGGCGCAGGAGCCGCCGGCGGCGGGCTCGATAACGTGCCGGGTGCTGCGATCGGCGAAGGGCCGGGCGCAACCGTTTCCGTGCCGTTCGGTTGCACCTTGCTGGTGCTGGGCGCCGTCGGCGATGTGACATCCGGGGTGGGCTTCGTTGCCGGCGTGGGCTGCACCGTCACGGGCTTATCTTGCGTGACCTTTTCGATCGGCTTCGGAGGCGTTTCGATCGCCTTGGGGGCCTCGACCGGCTTCGGAGCCTCGGTCGGCTTTGGAACGTCGGTGGGTTTTGCGGGCGCTTGTTGCGCTGCGACCATCGCAGGTGAAAGCAGCGCCGCGGTCCAAATGAAAATCGCTCTGAGCCGATAGCTGTGGTTGTTTGTCATCGGTGTCCTCAAGTTTAGAAATGCGCTTCAGCCCGCTATCCGACCAGCTACGGCAAAGGAATTCTCATGTCCGATGTCGTGCAAAGCTGCGTCGGCTGCGATGCTGAGTCAAAGTTGTCGGCGAGTCGTGGCAATGATACGAGTCGCAAGAAAATCGACGCGATGAGAGCGCATAACAGGCAGCAACAGGGGCTTACGGAACCGTTATCTCTTAAGCCAAGCGCAAGCACGCTTGGTCGGCTAAAAACCACACGCCGAAGTTTGGCGTAAAAGATCGTGATCGCTTTTCATCCGACTTGTACGCTTACGAACCGATTCATGAGATGGCGTTTAGTCGTCAACATACCGTTCGCAAGAGATTTAAATCGCTGGACACTTAGGGACGCGGTGAAGCCGTTGCAGCAGGCTTCCCACTCGGATCGCTCGTCGCTTGTCGACCGTTGCCCACGTGCGAATGGTCGTGTCCGCTCTGCTCTAAGAAAACGATCCCACCCGCGATGGCAAGTCCCGCGACCAACGCCAAAGAAAGCTGCAAACGGTTGTGAGAATGAAACTGAAGCTCGGGAAGCAGATCGCTCGTCGAGATGCAAAGAAACGTCCCTGCCGCTAGAGCCAAGACGCAGCCGATCGCTTGCTTATCGGCCGCGCCGAAGGTGAACAAACCCGCTTGGAAGAGCAGGGCACCGATCGGCACCGAGAGCGCGTAGCCGAAGTTCACCAGATGCCGATGTCGAACCGATCGCCCTCCGACGGCCATGAGCGCACCGAGCGTGAGTGAATCGAGCGGCTTATGCAACGCGATCACCAGAAAGATAGCGAGGCCGGCCCATGCGAGGTCGTGATGTTCGCTCCGTTCGGCGGCGATCCCGGCGGCCAACGCTACGCCGTCGAGCAGGCTATGGAGCCCGAGACCGAGCAGGGCAGGGCCCCAACCGATCGAAGTCGAAGAACCATGAGCCTCTCCATGATCGTGGCCGGCATGCGTGTGCTCGCCGTGACTATGCCCGTGATGCTTGTGGTGTTCATGATCGCAATCGTGGGCCGGGGCCTGAGGTTCGGTCGACGTCGGCTCGGGCGGAGCGTCGTGGTGGTGAAAATGAAAGGCCCGCTCGATAAAGAACATCAGCAGAAACCCGGCCAACGCGAACCACATCGTCCGATCGATCGAACCGACGAGCAAGAAAGCGTGGGGGATTAGATGTAGCAGCCCGACGCCGAGCATCGCCCCGGCGACGAAGCTCAACGCCGTCTGCATGCGCGTATGCGTCAGACGAAACCAATGCGGAATGAATCCGCCGAGCAAGGAAGCCCCGACGATCCCGGCGCAATAAATCGAAAGGAGTACCGCAGCGCTCATGAGTGGTGACGGACGCGGAGAAGGGCGTGGATCGGAAATATGCTCGACGTACTGAAATGCGAACGGTTCGCAAGCGACGATCTTCCAGTATCGTGCGGAAGCCTCGCCGTCACAAGGCTCTGCGGACAATCGGCGCTAGGCATCCGTCGCCGCGTGGCTTTTTATGCCGCCACAGAGTATTTTCAGCGATCTTAGATCTCTTGCGCACAGTCAACGCGTAAGCGCACGTATGCTGCGTAGGACATTGTAATCTCCGTCTTTCCCTATCTTTGCGAGTCTTTGTCGATGCGTGCCTGCGTCCAGCGTGTGAGCCGAGCCGAGGTCGTGGTTGCCGATGAGACCATCGGTGCGATCGAGCGCGGGCTGCTGGTGCTGCTCGGCGTCGCTCAAGGCGACACTCCGGCCGACGTCGACTATCTGGTCGAGAAGGTCGTCGGGCTCCGAATCTTCAACGACGCCGACGGCAAGATGAATCTTTCGCTCGCCGAAATCGACGGCGCGATGCTTGTCGTCAGTCAGTTCACCTTGCTCGGCGATTGCCGTAAAGGAAAAAGGCCCAGCTTCACCGAGGCCGCCGAGCCCGTGAGCTCGCTCGCGCTCTACGAGTCGTTCGTCGCCGGCGTTCGCGCCCGCGGCATCGTCGTGGCGACCGGAAAGTTTCGCGCCGACATGGCGGTGACTCTCACCAACGACGGGCCGGTGACCCTGCTCGTCGATAGCCGCAAGAACTTCTAAGCCGAGTTAATATCGCCGAGTCATCGGGTAACCGGCCCGAGGTTGTTGGCCGTAGTTCGGCTGCGCCTGATAAGCCGGCACCGTAGCGTTCGGGTAATACGGCTGCTGATACTGTTGCGGATAAGTCTGTGTCGCGGGCTGATACGATTGCGACTGTTGCTGTGGATACGTCGCCGGCGAATAACCGCTTTGGCCGTAATACGACTGTTGATAAGCCGCCTGCTGGTAAGCCGCTTGATAGGCTTGCTGCTGCGCCGCCACTTGCTGTTGGTAAAGCTGTTGTTGATACGCCTGCTGTTGTTGCAAGGCGTAAGCTTGTTGCAGAGCAGGGGAGGGCTGCTGCGTTTGCGTGGGGCTGCTTTGTGTCGGCTGCGTCGTAGTGCCGGTGGGTTGCGCCGGCCCATCGTTCGGGAGTCGCAGATTCGTTTTTTGTTCGATCTCTTTGACGATCGCCGAAGCGACCGAGTGCAGCTCTTGGCCGCGCGGCGAGACTGTCGACCAAACCGGATCGTTCAACACGACGACGCCGAGCAGAATCAGCTTCACGTAGCACGATAAATTTCCCCACGCGCTATCGCCCCACAGCTTCATCGCCGTGCCGGACGAGCTCTTCAAGCCGATTCCACCTTTGAAGCGGATGCTCCAAATCTCGTCGAGAATGAGATGCGAGAAGAAGCCGACAAGGACGGCGCAAGCCTTAAACGCGCGCAGATAAATGTCCCCCGTCGCGCAGAGCAGAAATGCGACCTCGCCGGCGATCAGCGCTGCGGGAATGCTATGAAACATCCCGCGATGCACGGTATATTTCTTCAGCAACGTCCCCAAGCCGAAACGAACCGCAATGTACATACCGGCGCCGGCAAGAACCATCGTCTCGGTCGACCAGCCTTGTGCCTCGAACCGCGAAGTGAGCAGCATCGGCACGCACGCCGCCGCGAACGCCAAACTTTCTCGAAGCGGAATGCCGGAATCGCTATCTAAGTCGGGCAGCATTCCGGAGACGCTGCACAGCGCGCCGGCCAAGAGGCAAGGGGGGGCCGGGAGCTTGAAGTAGGTATACGCAACCGCCGCATAGCCGACGCCGAGCGCCGTACTGGTCGTGATGTGCGTCTTGAAGTCGGCCACGCGCAAATGCTCCAGGAAATGGGCCTTTCGGCGGGTCGCGACTGTATCGCAAGCAGCCATCCCCCACCAGAGCAGACCGCGCGATTCCGGCCCCTTCGGAGCATCGCCACGTCTCTCGTTTTGCTAGCTTGAACTGATCTTCGTCGTTCGGCACTGCAACACTTATACTGCGGGCTGCCTCTCTCCCACTTCGAGCACCTCCGCGCATCGCGCGCGTCAAAGGCCGTTCATGGAAACCTACGACATCGTCATGCTGGCAGTGCTCGGCTGCGCCACGCTCTTCGGATTTCTGAAAGGCTTCGCGTGGCAAGTGGCGTCGTTGGCTTCGCTTACGCTGAGCTATTTCTGCGCGTATCGCTTTGCCGACCAGATCGCGCCGCTGTTGAACGCCGATCCGCGCTGGAGCAAATATCTGGCGATGCTGCTCGTCTATTGCGGCACCGGCTTCGCCGTCTGGATGGGCTTCCGCTTCGTCTCGGGCGCCATCGATAAGATCCGGCTCCGCGAGTTCGATCGCCAGATGGGCGGGCTCGTCGGCGTCGCAAAAGGCGTATTGCTATGCACGATCATCACGTTCTTCGCCGTATCGCTTAGCGAACAAACTCGCGGTGCCGTGCTGCGCTCGAAGTCGGGCGTTTACATCGCCGGCTTCCTGCACAAAGCCACGCCGATCATGCCGCCGGAGTGGATCGCGCTGCTCGGACCGTACCTCGACAAGCTCGACAAAGGCTTGAACCCGAACCAGCAAGTCGAGTATCCGTCGATCCCGACTCTGCCGGGCAACCTCACCACGCAACTCAACCAAGCGGCCGGAGCCTATGGACAGCAAATGCTCCAACAGTCGCTAGGCAACAACGGCCTGCCGACCGGCTACACCCAAGGCGCCCCGCAATACGGCCCAGCCCCCAACTACCAACAAAACTACCAACCGCAATACACACAACCTCAATACAACCAACCGCAGTACGCGCAACCGCAAATGCCCCAACCGCAATACTACACCCCAGGCCAACAAACCCAGCCGATGAACCCGTATTCGTCGGGGTCGTAATGCCAAAATAGGAAGCACGGGGTGATTGCAACAACGAAAGTGAAGTGCAATTCCTTACCGATCGTGCAGTTTCCACTTTAGCGTCTTCCTTATTGTGGCCGGTTCTTGGTACTTGCGCCTCTGCGCGCCTTATTTCTGCATCCCTTTTCTTCGTGCGCGACTCCTCGCATTGCGGTCCCGCAATCTCTCGACGACGATAGCGGTTCGCGAATTGCCTTTCATTGACCTCTTTTCCATAATGCAGTTTTCCGAATTGAGTGCATCAATGACTACGCCACTTTTTCCGATCGACCCTGATCAAGTTGCCGCTGCCGAAGTTCAGATACTCGAGCAATCGAAGCGTATCGAATTCTATTTAACTGAACTTTCGGTCGAACTGCTCGCGAAGAAGATGGAGGACGGCGATTTTGATATCCCGGGATACCAGCGCGAAGATACCTGGGAGCATGAACGAAAATCGCGATTCCTAGAATCGCTATTAATGGGCTTGCCGATTCCGTTCCTGTTTTTCTGGGAACGGCCCGATGGGAAGTTGGAAATTGTCGACGGATCCCAGCGTCTGCGAACCATTCACCAGTTCCTCCTTGGCGACCTATGCTTTAGTGCGCTTGAGCAATTGACCGAGTTGGAAGGCTTGCGTTTCACCGACCTGCCAGAGTCGCGTCAAAGGAAGGTAAAGAATCGCTCGATACGCGGAATCGTTTTGAACGAGCATGCGGACGAGCAAGCCCGGTTTGACATCTTTGAGCGTATTAATACCGGCAGTAAGATTGCGAACAAGGCCGAAGTTCGTCGCGGCGCGCTCACTGGCCCATTCTTGGATCTCGTAATCTCGCTTGCCCGAGATCCGCTATTCATTGAACTAGCCCCGGTAACGCCGGCTGGCGTAAATCTACGCGAGCGGGAAGAACTCATCACTCGGTTCTTCGCGTACGGTGACGGTCTAGAAGGCTACCGCGATCGCCCCGCCGATTTTTTCTTCGCATACGCCAAAAAAATGAACGACGTTCTACGTGCACATCCGGAAAAGCTAGAGGAATATCACAAACGCTTTCACGATACGATGAAATTCTCGCAGCGCATTTACCCGCTAGGATTCAAGAAGACCGCCAGGGCAACAGAAACTCCTCGCACGCGCTTTGAAGCTCTCGCAATTGGTACATACTTAGCTTTAGCCGAGAAGCCGGAAATGATGGATGCTCCGCCGGACGTGTCCGCTTGGTTATCTAGCGCCGAATTTGCTTCATTGACGAAGTCCGGGGGAGCCAATCCAATCGCAAGCTTACGCAGTCGCCTGAACTATGTTCGCGAGCAGCTTTTAAACGCATGAACATTACCACCTTAGAAAAGTCCTTTGACGAACGCGTTAAGGAAATCGAAAGCTACTTGGACCTGCTTGACCTTGTCGAGCGACAGTTGCAGCATGGGCCGCCGGAAATTGATGGATCGGCCCTTACGACTGACCAGCAGCGAATCCTCTATTCTTCTGTGTATTTGCAGCTTTATAACCTAGTTGAAGCCACGGCGACGTGGTGCGTTGATGCGGTAACGTTCGCCACCTCCGACCCGGCCCAATGGCACGCCTCACAACTCGCATCTGAACTAAGGCGGGAATGGGTTCGCGCGCAGTCTCGGTCGCATGTTGACCTCAACTACTCGAATCGGCTACAAGCCGCCGTAGAGCTTTGCGACTGTTTAATTGCTGGGCTTCCGATAGGCGAATGGAGCGTCGAGAAAGGCTATTCCGGAAGTTGGGACGATGCGGCTTTAGAGTCGATTTCTGTGCGCCTCGGCTTTAATTTAAGCATTCGCCCGGAGGTATATCGTGCGGTTAAGCAGCCGATACGCGAGGGCAAGGGAGCGCTTGGCCTCGTGAAGTATTTCCGCAATAGGCTTGCCCACGGAAGTCTGTCGTTCGCGGAGTGCGGCGATGCTGTCACTTCCGCTGAATTACGAGATCTTGCGACGCGCACTTCAACCTACTTGCGCGACGTAGTCAGCACGTTTCGCCACTTCATTGAACAATACCAATTCTTAGCGGTGGAGTTTCGTCCCAGTGCCTAGAATTCCCGTAATATCCTGTGTTGATCTTTTCTGCGGACTTGGCGGCTTAACGCATGGCCTCACGGAAGGTGGTGTGAATGTTACCCTCGGCGTTGATTTAGATCCCCACTGCAAGTACCCCTACGAGCAAAACAACGATGCGTCTTTCCTTACGATGAATGTTGAAGACGTCACGTCTAAGACGCTTGAGCCATTCTGGCGCAATGGCTCATATCGATTACTGGCCGGTTGTGCTCCGTGCCAGCCGTTTTCTACTTTCAGCCGAACCATCACTCGACTCGGCCGCAAGATAGAACGCGATCAGAAGTGGGATCTCGTCGCCGAATTCGGGCGTCTCGTCAAAGAAGTGAAACCTGACTTTGTCACAATGGAAAACGTTCCTCAGGTGGCAGATCACTCCGTTTTCAAAGACTTCACGAAGTCACTTAAGGGATACCACGTTTGGCACTCCGCAATTCAATGTTCCGACTACGGCATTCCGCAAACTCGCAGGCGTCTTGTGTTACTCGCGTCTCGTCTCGGGCCGTTGGAACTACAGTCGCCAAACGACAATGATCATAAAAAGTCGACGGTAAAAAAAGCCATTTTGAATCTTCCACGACTTTCGGCTGGCGAATGTGATCCCCAAGATGCACTCCATGCGGCACCTCGTTTGAGTCCATTGAATCTACGCCGCATCAAGGCTTCTGTGCCCGGTGGCACCTGGCGTGATTGGAAGTCTTCGCTCGTTGCGTCGTGCCACAAAAAGAAATCCGGCGAAACGTTTCCGGGCGTATATGGCCGTATGGAATGGGATCAACCTGCTCCGACGATAACCACGCAAAGCTTCTCCTACGGAACGGGTCGATTTGGTCATCCCGAGCAGGATCGTGCAATTACGCTTCGAGAAGCGGCGATTTTGCAAACGTTTCCACGGAATTATCGTTTTTTGCGAGCGGGTGAACGCGCGAATTTCAGCGTTCTCGGCAGGCTAATCGGTAATGCTGTTCCTGTTCGACTGGGCGAAGTGATTGCTACCACATTGATATCGCATATTAAGTCTTATAAGCGGAGCGACTGACAACTCTCTCCGCCGATCAGGACAACCGGAAATGCTTGCCGGAATCCGTTCAGGCGATTTGTAAAAAGAAGCTTCGAGCCGTCGCGATCCGTGCGACGACTCGGAGCCCGGATCCGCCGAGTCGCTGCCTTGCGCGTCGGCGGGGAACGGAGGTTTTGGTGGTTCCGTTTTGGGAACCGGCCTCGCCGTGTGATTCGTGCGGATTTCAGCCCGATCCGGGATCGCAGGGAACGGCGGTGGAACGGTACCGTTTTTAACGATCGGTCGTATTTCCAGCGTTTCACGAGCCTAAAACCGAACATAATAAACATTATCAGACGTTGTAGTGCGGCTCGAAAACAGGTGGGTCGGGCCCTGCTTTGCGGCTGCGGGCGGTTGATCGGGAGTGTCACCGCGGTGGCTTGAGAAATGAGAGATATGGCTGAGCCGTGGGCGTACGGGCATGGTGCTCGGCGGCGTTCGCGTGGCGTTCTTGGAGGACGCCGAGAGGCGGCCGTCACGGATTTTGATCGCGGTCGGCTTCGGCGCGGCGGCGTTGAGAAAGAGTTTGCGTGCGCGAACGATCGCGGCCTGGAGACCCTCGTCGTGCGCCATTCGGCGCGGCTGCCGTCGAGTTCCGTTTAGAACGGTTTTTCGGTAGGGGGGCTTGGGGCGAACTTTAGCCGCTGGGGAGCGGCTGCCGGTTGCGGTCCCCTGCCCGGCTTGCGGGCTTGGTGGGACTGACCGCGAGCGCGCCCGTAGCAACGCGTAGAGTATCGGCGCTGAGCGTGCCGCCGCCGAGCGTGTTGGTCTTACGCTTTGCCGCCTTCGAGAAACATTCCCATCCGGCGGAACTTTTCGTAGCGGGCCGCGAGGAGTTTTTCCGGCGTTAAGGCCAGTAGCTCGCGAAACGACCGTTGCAGATACATCTTCATGCGAGCTGCGGTTTGGTTGTGGTCGCGATGGGCGCCGCCGAGCGGCTCTTCGATGATGTCGTCGATGACTTTGAAGCGGAGCAGGTCGCGCGAGGTCAGCTTCAGCGCCTTGGCGGCTTTCTCTTTGAAGGTGTGGCTTTTCCAAAGAATACCCGCACAACCCTCGGGACTAATCACGGAATAGTAGGCGTGCTCGAGCAGGGCCACGCGATCTCCCACGCCGATCCCGAGCGCGCCGCCGGAGCCCCCTTCGCCGATGACGATGCAGACGATCGGCGTCGGCAGACGCGACATCTCGAACATCGACGACGCAATGATTTGCGCTTGGCCTCGTTCTTCGGCGCCGATGCCGGGATAGGCGCCCGGCGTGTCGATGAAGCAGACGACCGGCAGCTTATATTTCGCCGCGGCCTTCATGCGCAACATCGCCTTGCGGTAGCCTTCGGGATGCGCGCAGCCGAAGTGGCAGGCCTGGCGTTCTTTGAGCGTTTTCCCTTTTTGGTGGCCGATGACCATCACTTTTTGTTCGCCGAGTTTGGCGAAGCCCGTGAGAATGGCGCGATCGTCGCCGAACGATTTGTCGCCGTGCAGTTCGACGAAGTCGTCGAATACGAGATTGAGATAGTCGCTCGTCATCGGGCGATCGGGATGGCGGGAGACTTCGACGGTCTGCCACGGCTCGAGATTGGCGAAGACTTTCTTCTTCAACTCGGCCGCTTCGCGCCGTAGTTTGCGAGCTTCTTCGATCGTCTCGGGGGTCTTTTGCGGCGACGATTCGAGCAATGCGACGCGATCTTCCAATTCGTAGATCGGACGTTCGAATAAGAGGCGGGTGCCGGCGGCCATCGTCGTTTCCTTATTTCCGTCGTGGGGCGAAGCGAGTGCGTGGTTATTTAATCGACGTTACTTAAGCGACTTTTGACTCTTGAGCGTCGGGCGTGCAGGCTTGGAAGCGACTTCGTCGTCTTTCAAGACGGAAATCCGTTTCAACTCGTTACTCACTTCAGCTGCCGAAGGGGGGCGATCGGCGGGATCTTTCGCCATCATCTTCATTACGAGTTGAGCGAAGCTCGACGTCACGCTGGGGTTATCGGTTTCCGGGTTCGGGAGCGGAAAGTGTAAGTGTTTCGTCAGAAGTTCGTTGCTGGTCGAAGCGGTGTAGGGGGGGATTCCGGTGGCAAGATGGAAGAACGTGCAGCCGAGACTATAGACGTCGGATCTTAGATCGACCGGCTCGCGGCGTATTTGCTCCGGCGAAAGATAGCTGCGGGTTCCTTGGATCGAGCGCTGGCGTCGCTTCCAAAACCAACGTTCCCAACCTTTGGGCGGTCGTCGCGCCAAGGCAAAGTCGATCAGTCGGATTTCACCATGTTCGTTCAGAATGTAATTGTCGGGCTTGAGATCGAGATGCAGAAATCCATGTTCGTTGAGTCGGCTTGCCGATTCGGCCGCTTGCGCGACGATCGTCGGCAGCAAGCAGAGCATGTCCTTCCAGGTTTCATTAAGTACGTCGCGCAGGTTTAGCCCGGCGAACAACTCCATCAACACATAAGGACCGCAACCGGCTTCCCCGTATTCGTGCGCTCCGAGCAGCAACGGATGGTCGAGCTTCGATCCTATGGCAAACTCGTTTTGCAGCGCAACGACTTGCTCTTTGTCCGATCGGAATTCGGGCAACAGAAACTTGATTGCGCAACGTCGTTGCCGCGAGTCGTCGATCGCCGCCCAAACTTGGCAGTATCGGCCCGAGCGGATGAGATACAGCAATCGATTCGTGCCGACGAACGAGGAGCTAATCGCGGACACGCGGCTTTCCCTCGTTACGGTTGCGGCTGCTCAATCCTTACGAACCGCATAGTTTAACACCCCTGCCGAAGACTGCCAACCGCGATCGACCGCTACGGGCCCAGGCATTTCGGGGCATTTTGCGGCGTTTTTGCATTGCAGAAGGGGCGATCACCGCCGGCGCTCCCCTGCTCTGCCGGCGGTCGCTCGTTACGATGCCGGCCCGTCGTCGTAATGCACGCTCAGCAGGAACAAGCCTTGAGCCGGCACCTTCATGCCTGCGAGCTTGCGGTCGCCCGCCGCGACGAGTTCTTGCGTCCAGCTTTCGGGCTTGCGGCCACGACCGACCTCGACCAGCGTGCCGACCATCGTGCGGACCATGTTATAGAGAAAGCCGTCGGCTTCGACTTCGAAGTAGATCACTTTCTCGTCCGGTGCGACAAGCCTGCGGCAATCGATATCGAGCACGGTTCTCACGCTCGACGAGCGTTGCGGCCACTGCGTTTCGAACGAGCGGAAGTCGTGCGTGCCGCGCCAGTGTTGCGCTGCGCGATGCATCGCTTCGGCGTCGAGCTTGCCGTAGCAATAGTGCCACGACGTGCCGCGGCGAAACACATCGGCCGTCCGGCTGTTGTGAATGATGTAGCGGTATCGCTTTCGCTTCGCCTGCTTCCTCGCATGAAATCCCGGGGCGGCTTCTTCGGCCGCGACGACGACGATGTCGTTCGGCAACTCGGCATTCAGCGCTCGGCGAAACGCAGCCGGCGTCAACGTCGCCTCGGTATGAAAACTCGCGGTTTGCCCGAGCGCGTGAACGCCGGAATCGGTTCGACCGCTGCCGGAAACGACGACGCGCTCGCCGACGATGCGCTGGAGAGCTTGCTCGAGCTCATCTTGCAGCGTCCGATTGCCGGGCTGGCGCTGCCACCCGCGATAAGCGGCGCCGTCGTAAGCGAGAGTGAGCTTGATCGTGCGCATGTGGGACCGTGCGCATGCAGCGCTACGAAGCGGCCGCCGCCGAACGGATCAGCAACTCGGCGATTTGCACGGCGTTCGTCGCGGCGCCCTTGCGCAGGTTGTCGCTCACGCACCAGAACGCGATGCCGTTCGGGCTCGACAGGTCTTCGCGAATCCGGCCGATGAAGACTTCGTCGCGGCCGTCGCACGTGAGCGGCATCGGATACTGCTTGTTCGCCAGATCGTCGACGACGACGATGCCGGGGAACTCTTGGAACAGCTTCGTTGCCTCGGCGACCGAAAGCTTCCGTTCGGTTTCGACGAGAATGCTCTCGCTATGGCAATTCGAGACCGGCACGCGCACGCAGGTCGGACAGACTTGGATGCTGTCGTCTCCCATGATCTTGCGGGTCTCGAAGACCATCTTCATTTCTTCGGAAGTGTAGCCCTGCTGCTTGAGCGAGCCGATTTGCGGAATCAGATTGAACGCGATCGGGTGGGCGAACGTTTCATACTTGTAGTCGGCGTTATGAAGCTTCATGTGCGTGCCCGCTTCGAGATCGCGCTGGCCGGCGACCCCTGCTCCGCTCGTGGCCTGATACGAGCTGACGATCACGCGCTTCACGCGGGCCGCATCGTGCAGCGGCTTCAACGCCACGACCATCTGCGTCGTCGAGCAATTCGGACTGGCGATCAGGCCTTGATGGCTGCGGATCGCGTCCGGATTCACTTCCGGAATCACGAGCGGCACCTTCGGGTCCATGCGCCAATAGCCGCTCTCATCGACGACGATGCAGCCGGCCTTCACGGCCCAGGGGCAGAACTCCGCGGCCGTTTCATCAGGCGTGCTGCCGATCGCGAGGTCGATCCCGTGGAACGAGTCGGGCGTGAGTTCTTCGACCGTCTGCTCTTCGCCGCGGAACATCAGCTTCTTGCCGGCGCTGCGCTTCGTCGCCAGAAACTTAACCCGCCGGATCGGGACGTTTCGTTCTTCGAGCAATTGGCGGATAAGGGTCCCCACGGCACCCGTGGCACCGACGACGGCTAGCGACTCGAACACCTGAAGATCTCCTAAACGAACGACGACGAAGCGAGGAACGAACCAGTATAGACTCCCCTGCCCCACGGCTTCAATGAGGCGAACACGGGGCGCATCGTCCGGTATGCGCGATCGGGGTTCGATTCGGCGCGAGATACGACCTAATTCGTGCGCTTATCGACACGCTTGCCGCTAGGTGGACGTGGGCTGCTCGACCGAGCTCTTTCCGTGGTGAGCGTTCGCTCCGAAGGGCTGCGCTCCGGGGATGAATCGCTCGCCCCCCTCCCCTGCTCCGCGGGTGCCGTCAGGTCGTCGGGCTCGCCGCGATCGAGCAGTCGTCGGACGAGCGCAGGAGACGCGAACGCCAAGATCCCGATCGGCATGATGAGGCCGAATGTCATGAGGCCCATGGCGATGCCGATCCCAAGATGCAACGGCAAGGCGATCGCCATCGTGAGTGGGCGGAGAATTCGGGGCCAAATCAAAACGCAGAACGTCAGCTCCCAATAGGCCGCGATCTGCGTGAGGATCGCCGTCAGCACGGGCCAGCGGGCCAGCCAAGTCAGGTCGAGCGTTTGATATTCGAGATTCGCGACGGCCCCCCACAGCGCATAGCCGGCCCACCAAGAGTCTCCTTGGAGCTTGCCAAGGCCGGCGAAGAAGTAGATGACGCACATGTGTAGTTGAATCAACCGCGTCGCGATGTTGGCCGACGTCGATGGCGCGGCCGGCGGCAAGCCCTCCCCTGCCCTCCTCGTCTGCAACAATCGGTCGACCGAGTATGCCGCTCCGCACGGCGCGAGCATCAGATACGTGATCAGCATCCCGTTCATCTGATCGAGCCCGAACAACACGCCGGGCAAGCGATGGATATACGACAGCGTGATAATGAACGACAAGATCGAAGTCACGCGAGTGAACAGCCCGACGGTGAACATCGCGAGCACGACGAGCCCCAAGAGATGCGCGGTCCAGAGCGTCGCCGGTCGGTCGCAGAGCCAAAGGTAGCTGAAGGCCCATCGCATGCGTTCGCCGTAAAACGACTCGACCGAGGAGCGCGGAATCAACCCGTCGAGTGCGACGAACGTCTCGAGCTCTTTCATCCAGACGAGATGCGTATAGACGAGCATCGCACCGACGCAGATGCGCATCAGCGCCACGACTGCGACGTCGGCCGGCGTAAACCAAAAGCGATTCCAGCCCGTGAGTGCGGCGCCACCCAACTCGCGCAAATAATCGACGAACAACTTCATCGGCGAGCCTCGCTCGGCATCGCCGCGCCGGCCTCGTGAGCGTCCGGCGTATTACTCGTATAGCTGATGAGCAATCGCTCGCGGTAGGTGTCCGGGGCGTCGAGCTTGCGGCCCTCGATAATCTCTTGCCGATGCGAGAGCCGATGCACGACGTGGTAAAGATCGACTCTTACGGCGCCATGCTTTCGCGCAAGATGCGCTGCGATTCCGCGCGCATACACATCTGCCCTCCGGATGCGCGGCGGGCCGGCCGGCGAAGGAGGATCGAAGGTTCCGGTCGTCGGACCATCTTCCCGCGGAACGGGAATCATCTCCGCTCCTTGCGGAGCGACGGGGAGCGAAAGCCGCGCCGTGCCGGGCATCTCGGGCTCCATGTTCCATGTCTCGAAGTTCCGACCGTCGGGCAGGAACTCCGTCAGCATGAAGTAGCGATGGTAGAGCAACCGCGGCCAATCGCGCTTCCGATCCGGAAACCCTTGCTCGGCTCGACCGACTCGCTTCGTGCCGTCGGCGAAGTGCAGATCGTAACGGATCAAATGACTTTCGCCTGGATCTGGTGCGAAGAACTTATACGCATGATCCAGCGACAGGGCGGTCGCATAAGCCCGAAACTTCGGCCGGAGCAATTCCGGAATCTCCGACGGCGGCCCTACGAAATGCGGCGGAGTCGCCAACGGTTCGAGGAGCACGGCCGCGAGGTGATAAACCAAGAGCAGGCTGACGCCGGCGCGCACCCAAGGGCTGCGGAAAGCTCCGGTAATCGCGACCGCCTCGACGGACGGACTGTTCAACGTGGATAAGGAAGACATCGCGACCGGAGAGTTGCACTCAGCGAGACGAAGACGTCATTACTATCGGTTGCCGATGCCGTCCCTCTTCCGCATTCGCCCCCCGACCCGACCTCGGCAGCGTAAATGAAAAAACCCCTCGTCAAAGTCGCGGTGACTTTGACGAGGGGTCGGATTTCAGCGATTCAGCCGATCGTAACGATCGAAGATCGTGACTTACTTAGCGGCGACGAGCTTCGGAGCTTCGGCGTCGAAGTTCAATTCCAGGTTCGAGCCGCCGACGAGCGTGAGGTTCTCTTCGCTCGACACGACTTGGCCGTCACGGGTCACTTCGATGCGAACCGTGTAGTTGTCCCAGGTTTGGCCGGCGGCGAGCTTCGTGGTGGCGAATTCGCGCGTCGTGCCGACCGCTTTGGTTTCCTTGCCGGCGATGAAGACTTTCGCATCGGCCGGAACGTTCAGCGTGAGCTTCGTCTTCGTCGGCTCCGACACGACCTTGTCGGTAGGTTGGGCCGGGCTGTCGAACGAGAATTGAAGGTCGGCCGATTGACCGGCTTGCAACTTGACCGTCTTGGTTTCGACGACCGACTTGCCGTCGCGGACCACTTCGGCCTTGAGTTCGTAGGTGTAGTTCTTGCCGAGGGCAAGACCGTTGGAGACGAAGCGGCGTTCGCTGCCCGTGCTCGAGGTCTCATAGCCGTTGACGAAGACCTTGGCGTCGGTCGGAACGGCGACGTTGAGAACGGCCATGTCTTCCGAAGTCGAGATCGAAGCGGCCTTGTTGATCGCCGGAGCGGCCGGTGGAGGTGGCACAGCGCCCGGAGGAACCGCCATCGGAGCACCTTGGATCGGGGCACCTTGCATCGGAGCGCCTTGGATGTTGCCGTCGATGATGTATCCGCCCGAGCTGCCGCCCGAGGAACCACCCGACGCGCCGCCGCCGTAGCTGTAGCCGGTCATGCCGCCGGAGGAACCACCGGACGAGCCGCCGTAGCCGCCGCTCGATCCGCCCGACGAACCACCGGAGCTGCCGCCCCAACGAGCAGCGTGCTTGGCGTGATGACGAGCGAAGAAGCCCATGCGACCACCCGACGAGCCGCCGCTGTATCCGCCCGAGCTGCCGCCCTACGAACCACCGGAGCTGCCGCCGTAGCTGTAACCGCTGCTGCCGCCGCTCGATCCGCCCGAGCTGCCGTAGCCGCTCGAACCACCGTAGCTATAGCCGCTGCTGCCACCCGACGAACCGCCGGAGCTACCGTAGCCCGAGCCGTACCAATTGAAAGCGCCGGCTTCGGGAACTCCGGCCGCGACGCTGCTGATTCCGATCAAGGCAGTCAAAGCCGCCCGCTTCAAGTTCCACGACATATTCGATCACTCCACAATTGGGGACTAAGGGAATTTACGCAGGCTGTATGACCTGGCAACATACCAAAGCTAGCACGCAATTCAAGCAATCTAGGCAGAATTTCCGCATTAGCACGATTAAGAAACGTGCAGATTTCGCGGGATTCGTACTAATTCCACCGGCAGCGGGCATCTAACGGGCGGTCGCCGCATTTGACCTATCTTAACACCTCTCAACGACTTAAGACGGCGCGCGGTATCCCCCTAAGTGAGGTCATGGAACTTTGGCGGCTATTTCACCGTCACCAATTCCACTTGCGCGGCCGAACCGGCGACGTCGGAAATTTCACAGTTCAACGGCTCGGTTCGCTGCTCCCGATCGATCACGACGGTCACGGTATGCCGCCCGACCGTCGACGTGATTCGCATTCGACCCTTCGGCGCGAGGGGCTCGCCGTCGAGCCAGATCTGAAGATTCGTCGCCGTGTTCCAAACGAGTTCGATCTCACCGGCTTGCTTTACCTCGAATTCGAAACGCACCATCGCATACGGCGGAACCTTCATCCATACGTTATTCACTTTCGCCGTGGCGGCGACCGCGTCGAGCCGGAGCGTGCCGTCGAAGCGCGAGAAGGCCGGTTCCCAAGTCAAGCGTTTGTCGGCGGTCGCTACTAAGCTCAACCGATCGCGCCGCAACGCTTCGAGCCCCTGCGGTGTCATCGCCAGCGATTCCCAGCGCCGCACGACCCGTCCCGGCTTCAGTTGATACGGCCCGACCTTGCCGAGCTCGGTGAGATAACGAACGAGATCGACGAGCTCGTTGCGCGTCAGGTTGTCGACGAGCCCGACCGGCATGAGCGACATGCCTTGCGCCCGCTCTTCGATCGACTTGAGCGGCACCGTGATTTCGACATCTTCGGAATTGCGCAAAATGAGATCCTTATCGGTTTCGCGCACCTTCACGCCGTTCAAAGTCCGGCCGTCGTCGGTGACGATCGCGAGCGAGTGGTAGCCTTCTTTGATCGCCTTGTTCGGTTGCAGCATCGAGTCGACGAGATAATCGGGCTGCGCGCTCGCGCCGATGCTTACGAGGTCGGGCCCGACGCGCCCCCCTGCCCCGCCGATGGCATGACACTTCAAGCACGACAAATCTTTGCGATGAAACAGCGCCTCGCCTCGCGCCGCGTTCCCCTTCGTCTTCACTTCCTCGACGAGCGCCAAGGTCTCGGCCGGCGTAAGTTGCAAGCCCGCGCCGGTGATGCCGCCGGCTTTCTTTAAGGCTTCGATGAGCGCTTCGTCCGGCTTGGCCGAAGCGCGGGCCGTCCGGACGGCGAGCTTCGCCACATCGGGCGAGAGCGTCTTATCGGCCAGCGCTGTTTTCAAGACCGCTCCGGCCCCTTGCCGCGACGCAAAGGCCTCGACGATCGCGGCCGTGTCGACCGCATCGGCCTCGGCGCTCGTCAGCAGCGACACCGCCGCTTGGGCCGCGGCGCTATGATAAATTTTCAAGAGCGAGATCACGGCGACCTGTCGGGTCGCTGCAGGATACGAGTCGCTGCTGAGCTTGATCAGCGCTTCAGACGACTTCGAGCCCCCTAAGTCGCCGAGAGCCGCAATCGCCGCGGCTTGGCGCTCGGTCGGCGGACCGTTTCGCTCGGCGAGTCGCCACAGGTTCGGTCGCGTCTGCTCGAGTTTCCATAAGCCAAGCAACTTCGCGGCCGCCGCGGCCACGCGCTCGTCTTGCGCATCGAGAAGCTGTTCCAACAAACTCAGATCGCCGTTCGGACGGATGTTGCGCGTCGTCGCCGCACCTGCCAAAGCGTTCAACAGCGCGACCTGCACATCGGCCGACTGGTTGGGGCTCTCCATTACCAACCGAAAAATCATCGCCAAATCCTGCGGTGCCCCGAGCCGCGCGATCAGCTCGAGCACGCCGTCGCGACGATCTTCGGGCAGCTTGCCGTCGTTCAGAAGTCGCACGAGCGGCGCGACGATCGCCGGCTCGTCGACGGCCCGCAACGCGAACTCCAAATGGACAGGCTTCTCAAACAGCCGCGACTGCGACTTCTCCGCTAACACGGCCGGAAGCCAAACGCCTTTCTGCTCGCGGCAGGTTTGCCATAGCGCAAAATCCAGGAACCCATCCATCGGCCGATCGAGCACCTGCAAAGCGGCGGTGATCGATTCCGGAGTTTGCACGTTACGCAACGCACACACGGCTTCCAGCCGGACCTGCGGATGTTCGTCGACGGCGCGTGTCGCAATCGCTTCGTACAACGAAGGCTCGCGCTCGACCCACATACCGGCGACGCGCGTGGCCGCGGCGCGCACATGGTGGTCTTTGTTATCAAGCGGTTCGGTCAGCAAGTCTCCGTCGATGGTGTCGAGCGATTGGTTGACCCAGAGCTGTTCGAGATCGGAGGCGGCGATTCGCGGCGGCCTGCGGGCGTCGGTTTCGATGTTGGTGACCGCGACAAGGACTTTAAGTTTGAGTAAATTCTTGTCTTTGCCGAATCGATCGACGAGCGATCGCTTCGCGAAATGCCTCGTGTAACCTTCAGGCGATCTCGTCGCATGAGCGACAAGGTCGCCGAGTTCGGCCTTCACCAATTCTGGCCGAGGCGCAAGCTCGCGCCCTTTCACTGTCACGCGCCAGATGCGGCCGTGCGTGTGGTCGCGGCGCGGATCGCGGAAGTCGACTTCGCCGTGCTGAATGATCGGGTTGTACCAATCGGCGATGTACAGTGCGCCGTCGGGGCCGAGCTTCACGTCGATCGGGCGAAACGCCACGTGGTTCGACTTAATCACCTCGGGCTGCTCGCGCGAGACATAGCCCGAGCCGCTTTCGGTGAGCTTGAAGCGGACGATCCGATGCGCGCGGAAGTCGCAGGTGATCATGTCTCCTTGCCAACTCTCGGGAAAGTGCCTGCCGCTGATGATCTCCAGTCCGCAATACTTCGGGCTGCCGGGGTTCAAGCCGTTGAGGACGCGCGGCGCATTTTGCGCGGTCGGGTAGGTCGAGCCGGGGAACGCGTAGTTGATTCCTTCGCCGCCGGCGCCGTCGGTGACGAACGAATTGCCCCACCGGTCGAAGTGGTGCCCCCAAGGATTGATCCAGCCGCGCGAGAAGACTTCGAGGCGATGCGTCGGCGGATGGTATTGCCAAATGCCGCCGGCGTTGAGCCGGCGCACGCCGTACGGCGTTTCGATATGGCTGTGAATGTAGATCGACTGGTTCATGTAGAGCCGGTTATCCGGACCCCAGCGCAGCGTGTGCAGAATGTGGTGCGTGTCTTCCGTGCCGAAGCCGGAGAGCAGCGTAGTGCGCGAGTCGGCCTTGAGGTCGCCGTCGGCGTCGGTGAGGTGCAGCAGCTCGGTACTGTTCGCCACATACGCGCCGGGCTTGCCGTCGAAAGCGCCGGGCTCGATGCCCGTGGGAATCAACAGGCCATCGGCGAAGACGTGCGTCTTGTCGGCCTTGCCGTCGGCGTCGACATCTTCAAGGACGATGATCTTGTCGTTGGCTTTTTGGCCCGGCACGATGTGCGGATAGGTTTCGCTTGTCGCGATCCAGAGCCGGCCTGCCGAGTCGAAGTTCATCTGAATCGGCTTCGCCAACAGCGGATCGGCCGCGAAGAGATTGATCTCCAGGCCGTCGGCCAGTTGCAGCGTCTGCCGCTCGAGCTCAGGATCCGGTGAAGGAATATCCTTGAGATCGCGCTGCGCCAGCGCAGGCGACGACGCGCAGAAAAACAAAATCGCAGCGACGACGAAGCGCCCCATAGCCGGGGGTGCATACCCCCGGCAACCAAGGCCGAGGCCCGACACCGTTTTCAGATAGTTGTGCTGCACGCTCATTTCGCACCCTGCTCTTTCTTCTCAGCTCGCACTTTCAACTCCGCCGCCAACTTCACCCGCAACTCCGCGATCTTCTTCTCTTCCGCTTCGATCAGCGGATCGTATTGAAACACCTCAACCGCGTTCTTCCCTTGCTCATGTTTGCGGAACCCGAAGAGATACGTCTCGTTCTGCGGCCGCCAACGGTAGAAGAAGAGTTCGTTTTTCTTCTGAATCAACTCCGGAAGCTTTGCGGCGTATTCGAATGTGGAAAAATGATAAGGGTCGTCGTCGAAAGCAATGGAACTTGAAAGTCCGAGTTGCGGGCCGATTCCTAAACGAAAAAGACGTGAGTAACCCAAGCCGTTCAGCGCCATTCCATCTGCCGTAAGCAATTTGTGCGATGGCTCTTCCTTCAATGAGCTAACGATCGTTCGGTAAGGTTGAATCAGGTCCACATACCGATGTCCGCGCCGTTGCGATTCCGTTTGAATCGCCTTGCCGTATCGCTCAACTTCGAGGTTGTAAGCCGAAACACCGGAACTTTTCGACACAGACGGATTCTGAGGAATCGGCCCAAGCACCAAGATCCGCGCCTTCGTCGCTTCCAGCACGTCGAGCAGCTTGTTGAACCTGACGATGAAGTTCGGCAGTTCTTTCTCTCCGCCGAACGCTTCGACGTTGCCGTAGCCGACGAAGATCACCGTCGGCTTCGCGGCGTTCACTTGGTCGACGAGCGCTTTGAAGCCGTCGGCCGGTCGACCGAAGCCGGCTCGGGATTCACCTTCCACCGTGTCGCCGCTCCAGCCGAGATTGCGGAACGTCACGTTCCGGTCCGGCCAGGCCATCGTGAGCATGAGTTCCCAGTGGCCGTATTTCTGCTCGCGCTCGATGAGCGTGTTGCCGAGAAAGACGACCCGATCGCCGTCCTTAAGCTCGAACTTCGCAGTTGCAACTTTCTCGGGCTCGGCGGCATGGACCACGGCAGTACCGACGCAAAGCATCGCGGCGCAAAGAACGATCGACGATCTCATGACGGGCTCTCTCGAAGACTACGAAGAATGCGATGCCGTACTGTAATCGCGAGCGAAGAACGTCGCAACGAAGCGGCAATAAGTGCATGCAGCGCGATAAGCCTGCCTGAGGCGAGCGGCCGGTGTGAACCGGCCGGTCAGATTCCGTCTGCTTGCAGCGCCACGTTCAAGGGGCGTCTACACCGGATTGAATTGTCATCAAAACGTCATCGCGCTCCGAAGTGACCGGCCGGTTCACACCGGCCGCTCGCCCCGAATGGCGGCTACGCGATCAGTTCCCGAATCACATGCCCATGCACGTCGGTCAGCCGGCGGTCGATGCCGTTATGGCGCACGGTGAGTCGCTCGTGATCGATGCCCAAGAGGTGCATGATCGTGGCGTGAATGTCGTACACCGTCGTCGGATGTTCCCGCTCGGCCGGCTTGTAGCCCCATTGGTCGCTCGGGCCGTGCGACACGCCCCCCCGGATGCCGCCGCCGCAGAGCCAGTTCGTAAAGCAATACGGATTATGGTCGCGTCCTTTGCCTCCTTGCGTCGAAGGCATCCGGCCGAATTCCGTCGTCCAGAGAATGATCGTGTCTTCGAGCAGCCCACGCTGTCGCAGGTCTTGAATCAGCGCCGCCGCGCCGCGCGCCATGCCGGTCGCCAGCGGGCCATGATCGCGGCGCACGTCTTCGTGCGAGTCCCAATTGCGGCGCGGGAAGCCGTTGTCGTTGCCGCTCCAGATCTGCACGAACCGCACTCCGCGCTCGAGCAGCCTCCGGGCAACGAGGCACTTCTTGCCGAAGTAATCCGTCTCTTCGAGCGGGTTGATTTCCGCGTCGAACGTCGTCCGCCCGTGATCGAGTCCGTACAGCTTGAGAATATGCGCCGGTTCGCCTGAGAGATCGAGTGCCTCGGGCGCGGCGAGTTGCATTCGGGCGGCCAGTTCGTAACTGCGAATGCGCGCTTCGAGCCGCGAGTCTCCTGCGCGTGCCGCGGCATGCGTGTGGTTCAGCTTCGCGAGCAGCGCATGCGCCTCGGCCTCTTCGCGCGCGTTGACGAACTTCGCGCGACCGTCGGCCGTGAGATCGGCGATCGGCGGGTTCCGGCCGGGATAGATTTGCGTCCCAGCATGTTGCGCGGGCAGGAATGCCGAGTCCCAATTCTTCGGCCCGTTCGAGGCGAAGCCCCGATGATCGGGCAGAACGACGAACGTCGGCAAGTTTTCGTTCAAGCTCCCGAGGCCGTAGCTGATCCAGCAGCCCATCCCGGGAAAGCCCGGGTTTTGAAAGCCGGTCGCTTGCAGATACGTCGACTGACTATGAATGCCGGTCTTGCCGACCATGTTGTGTACGAACGCCATTTGGTCGACGCACGTGCCGAGCGCCGCGACCGGTTCGCCGAGCAACTTGCCGCAGTTGCCGTGCGGTTGGAAATCCCACTGCGGCCGCATCCAAGGCCCGAGCCCGTTCTGGAACGCCTCGACCTTCTCGCCGAAGTCTGCCGGCTTGCCGTCGTGCTTTACGAGTTCGGGCTTGTAGTCGAATAAGTCGATATGGCTCGCCGCACCTCCCATGAAAAGCTGCACCACGCGCTTCGCTTTCGGTGCAAAATGAGGCAGCCCAGGCAATCCGCCGGCGGCTTGCGAACCGAGCGGCGCCGGAGTCGCGGCCGGCGATTCATCGCCGAGGAGTGCCGCTAGGGCTAGGCCGCCGAACCCACCGCCGACGGTTTGCAGCAGCGCTCGGCGCGAAAGAAGCGATGGATCGTAGTGCATGGAATTGCTCGGCCGACGAAGTGCGTCTGAGGGACGTCAATCGATGAAGAAAAATTCGTTGAGGTTGAACAACACGCGGCACGTCGCCGCGAGGCCGTGCCGGCCGGCATAGGCGACGAGGGCCGCTTGTTCTTCGTCGCTCGGCTTCCGTCCGAGCGCTTCGTAGAAACCCTGCTCGATGCGCGCCGACAGCTCGGTTTCCGACGCCGTCAGCTTCGCGGCGAAGCGTTCGGCGCCGACGACCGTGAGTCCGTTGTTCAAGAGCGTGAGCGCTTGCAACGGCGACAGGCTTTCGTTGCGCTTGTCGACTTGCATCGACGGATCCGCACAATCGAACGTCGTCATAAACGGCTGCGGCTGCGAGCGCACGATGAAGCGATAGATCGAGCGCCGGTGCGACTTCGGATCGGTCGGGTCGTGCAAGCGGTATTCGTAATGCGGCGAGTGCTCCGGTTTCTCGACGACGAAGTCCTTGAAGCTCGGGCCGTACATCGTTCGATCGAGCAAGCCCGACACGGCGAGCAGCGAGTCGCGCAGCGCTTCGGCATCGACGCGCCGACGATTCGCTCGCCAGAGATAACGATTATCGATGTCGACTTCCTCGGCGTCGACCATTCCTTGCGCTGTGCTCTGCGCGGCGGTGCTCGCTTGCCGATACGTCGCACTCGTGACGATCAGCCGATGGAGCGACTTCAACGACTGCGCCGCGAGCGATGCTTTCTCCCCGCTCGTACTGCCGTCGCGAAACGAGGCCGCCAGCCAATCGAGAAGCTCGGGATGCGTCGGTTCTCGGCCGTTGCGACCGAAATCGTTCGGCGAGTCGACGAGCCCTCGACCGAAATGGTACTGCCACACGCGATTGACGATCGTGCGCCAAGTGAGCGGATTCTTCGAGTCGACGATCCAACGGGCCAGCGCTGCGCGACGTTCCCCTTCTCCGGCCGAGGCCGGAATCTCGAAGCGGGCCGGCAAAGCACCGATCGACGATACGGCACCCGGCCGCACTTCCTTACCGGGGTTAGAGACGTTGCCGCGCGCCAGTACGAAGATCGGTCGAGGCTTGCCGCCGCCGGCGCCGGTGCCGACGAAGTTCCCCGTGCCGGTATGCACTGCCCCGACGTAGCAAGTGTGTTGCGTCGGGAGTTTGGCGAGTTCGTGCGTCGCGCCGGCTCGGCGTTCGTCCAACGCCGCGAAGAGTCGTTTTTGTTCCGCCGTCGTCACTCGGTCGAACACCTCCGAGCGGCGCTTCGTCAACGCCGCGAGCTCTACCGGATCGCCCGCTCCGAGACCGGGATAGTAACCATCGACGAGGTTGGCCCGTCGCCAGCGAGCCGGCGCTTCGATCGAATCGAGCGCGGTCACGGTCTTGCCGGCGGCGACGTTGAGCCCTTGTTGGTCGAACACTTCGAGCTCGGCCAGCGCGAAGTTGAAATCGTTTTGACGAGGCGCGAGCTTCACGGCCGTAACGCGCACGTAGCGCGCCGGTTGTCCGCTCGCCGCCGCGGCTTGCGCTTGCACGCCCGGCCTCGGCACGTCGCGGTTCGTGTAGTCGGCCGCGACGACGACTCCCGACCGGAACGCAGCATCGTCGGAGATCTCGACTCGGTAACGAACGGGAAAGCCGAAGCCGTCGCCGATCCCCGCGAATGAGTCGCGGCAAGGGTGCAACACGATCGAGCCGATCGGCACGCGCTTGCCGAGATCGACTTGCACCCATTTCGCCGGGTGCTCGGCGCTCGCCTCTTGCCGGGGCGCGATCGCGCTGTGGTAGCCGTAGGCATCGGCCTTTTGCGGCTGCCCGACAGGGGGCTTTTGCAGCTTCACGATCTCGGTGTCGAGCTTTGCCAACTCTTTCCCTGCGCCGGCGACGATCGCTTCGTCGAGCTTGGTTCTTTCCGCCGCGATGCGCGTTTGCTCGGCGAGGAGCTCCGTGCGGCGGCGGGCCACGGCCGGATCGAGATCGTATTTCTTGTCCGTCCGGTCGACGGCCGCGAACACCGCTTGAAGGCTGTAATAGTCTTCTTGCGTAATCGGATCGAACTTATGGTCGTGGCATTGGGCACATTGCACGGTGAGGGCGACGAACGTCTGCATTGCGTTCGTGCTCATGTCGTCGCGATCGATATGTCGTGCGACTTTGCCGTCGATCTTCGACTCCGGAACTTCGGCGTGACCGATGAAATCCCAAGGGCCGGCCGAGATGAACCCGAGCGCTTCGAGCCCATCGCGCGTGTCGGGATACAAGACATCGCCTGCAAGTTGCTCGGCAACGAAGCGGCCGTACGGCTTGTCTTCATTGAAGGCGCGAATCACGTAATCGCGATACGGCCAAGCGTGCGGGCGAGGCTTGTCTTTGTCGTAGCCGTGGGTCTCGCCGAAGTGGACGACGTCGAGCCAATGCCGAGCCCAACGTTCGCCGTAGTGCGACGAGGCGAGCAACCGGTCGACGAGCTTTTCGTAAGCGGTCGGGTCGCGGTCGGCAAGAAAGGTTTCGATCTCGGCGGGAGTCGGCGGCAGGCCGACGAGGTCGAAGTAGAGCCGGCGAACGAGCGTGCGACGATCGGCTTCCGGCGACGGCGCGATCTTCAGCGCGGCGAGCTTCGCCCGGATGAAGGCGTCGATCGGATGGGTCGTTCCCGCGGCCGGCGGCAACGTCGGCTTCGCAAGCGGCTCGAGCGACCACCACTTCGCTCCTTCGAAGCGTCGATCGCGAAGTACGATTTCGGCCGGCCAAGCGGCCCCCGCCGCGATCCACTGCCGCAGCGCCGCGACCTCTTCCGTCTTCAGCGGCGCTCGCTTCTTAGGCATCAACGCCCGGCCCTCTTTGTCGAGCAAGACGTATTCGAGCAGCAAGCTTTCTTCGGGCTTGCCGGGAACGAGCGCCGGGCCCGACTCTCCCCCGCGCAGCGCCGCCGCACGCGTGACGAGCGAGAGCCCGCCTTTCGTTTCCGGTGGGTCGTTTGCCGTGGTCGAGGCCGCGCCGTGGCATTCGAGGCAGCGGCGTTCGAGGATCGGGGCGATGTCGCGATCGAAGGAAATCGCCGGTTCCGCGGCGTTGCCGACGAGGCTCGCTAATAGCGAGAACATGAATGCTAGGCGGGAGAATGACATGATTCCGTCACGACAAGCAGTGTGTACAAGCGGCAATAATTGGTCAGACCAATTTAGATGCTGCGATTATGCCCGCTCGTTCTCGGCGAGGCAAGTCTTTTTTTCCGTCCCTCGTTTTTAATCCGGTTTGCCGGCAAATCGAGGCCGCTTACGGCTGGTTCGCCAGATCGGTCAGGTGCTGCGAGTTCGTGGCGATGTGTTCGTGCATCGCCTTGCGCGCCGCGGCCGGGTCTTGCTTCCGCACTGCGGCCAATATCTTCGCGTGATGATCGTAGGCGAGTTGCGTTCCATACCGCCCCAGCGTGCGCCGCCGGCTCTCGATCAACAGCTCCTGAATCGGCGCGAGGATCAATTGAAAAATCGGGTTGCCGGTCGCCTCGGCGAGAATCGCGTGGAAGCGCATGTCGGCCTCGACGTGCGCCTTGAGCGAGGCTTGGCCGCTATGCAAGATCCGCTGCTCCGCTTCCAATCGCTTGAGTTGCTCGGCGGTGCGATGCTCGGCCGCGAGAGCCGCGATGGTCGTCTCGAGCGGCAGCCGAGCCGTACTTAAGTGGTCGAGTCGAATCAGTCCTTGCTTCAACAACCATTGATAGTTGAGCAACTGATGGCTGCCATCGGGTGCGCCGATACGCGTGCCGGAGCCTTGCCGACTGCGCACGAGTCCGACTCCCGCCAGCCGACCGATCGCCTCGCGCACGACGCTCCGACTCACGTTCCACTGCTCGGCCAAGTCTCGTTCCGGCGGCAAGCGATCGTCGGGCTTCAGTGTGCCGGAAAGGATCAACTGCTCGAGGTGCGTCGTGATCTCGGCGACCCGATCGGCGGTCGTCGGCGGGGTGGCGGTTTTGCGTTTGGTCGTTGTTTTTTTAGCGGGCATCGAGGTATGAGTTGTCAGTCGGACTCCAGCCGGTGGGCAGGCGAATTTGTGAGGCCCAGGCATAATGTAGCAGGCACGTTCCACGTGCCGTAGCCACACGTAGCATAAAAGCGCGGTGCGCCATGGCAACAAATTTACGGCGGAGCGAACCGGCCAGGGGCCTGACGGCAACCTGCTCGCCGAGATTGCATCCCGATCCGGCTGCTTGCTGCGATGTTGCGGGTGGTTACGGCACGTGGAACGTGCCTACTACTATTTATTTCAGCGACTTCAGATACGCAACGAGATCGCGGAGTTCGTCGAGCGTCATGACCTTGTCGAGTCCTTGCGGCATGATCGAAAGCTTGCCGGGCTGGATTTCGTCCACGTCGCCGCGCGGAATGCGCACTTCCTCGCGCTGCGCCGTCTTCAAGTAGATGGCCTCGGGAGTCTCGCGGCTCAAAATGCCGCTCCGTTCCAAGCCGGCCGAAGTCGTCACGCTCACGCTCTCATAGCCGCGCACGAACGACGCGCTCGGGTACAAGACCGACTCCAGAATATCCACCGGCGAGCGAATCTGGCCGACCTTCGTCAACTCCGGGCCGATGTTCGCGCCGCCGGCGCCCACCTTGTGGCATGAACTACACGCCGTCTTCTGCAAGCCGAACAGCATCCGGCCGCGAGCGATGTCGCCCCCGTCGATCTGCGCGATGAGCTCGGCGAGGCGGGCCCGCTGCGTTTCGAGGTCGCCGTTGATGCGCTTCAAGAGCGGCTTCGCAGCCTCGCGCACTTCCGGCGGATACGGGGCGACGAGCTTTTCGAGGCGCGTTGCCGAGACGTTATCGAGCCCCGGCGAAAGGGCGAGCGCCGCGATGAGGCGAACCCCTTCGTCGGCCGAACTGTCTTTTTCGAATTGCGTCAACAGTGCGGGCAACTCCATCGGTCCGGCCTTGGCGACCGCTTCGACGAGCGCCGTCCGTTGCGGCGGCGCGAGCGCTGCGAGGCCCAGCACATCGGCGGCCGCGAGCTTGTCGAGCGAGTCGGGAGCGGTGCGGAGCCGGTCGAGAAGAAAGGCGAACGTCGGGCCGTCGACCGCGCCGACGCGCGCGGCCAGGGTCTTCAACGCCGCAACGCGAAACTCGGCCGAGCGGGTCGATTCGGCGGCGAGCGTTTTCAAGTCGGCATCGAACGGCCCGGCCGCACCGCCGACGACCGCCGTGGTCGCGAGCGCTTGCCGGGCGACCGCTTCATCGGCGTCGTGCAGGCTCTTGGCGACCGCCACGGTCCATGGCTTCGGCAGCGCCGGGCCGGTCAACTCGCTCAAAGCCATCGTTTCCAAGAGCATGCGACGCGTCGCCGGCGAAGTCTTGGCGGCGACGAGCGTATCGGCGATCAGTTGTTGGATCGTCGGGTCGAGCTTATAAGCGACGAGCGTGTTGGCGACGAGCGGCGCCTGCTCGGCCGGGAGCGCGGGAGCCGCGAGTTTCGTCTTCAACCACGCGATGACTTCCGCGGCCCAAGCGGGATGCTTCTGCACCACACCGAGCGTCGCCGACTGCAACGGGGCATCCGGCGAGTCGAGAAACTTGACCAATTGCGCCGTCTCTAGGTTGTCGGTCAGCTTGCCCATCTGATCGAGCGCGATCAGCCCGGCCCGCGCGATCGGCGGCTCTTCGTCTTCCAGCATCAACAGCGCTTGGTCTTCGGCTTGCCGTTCGATCAGGCCGTAGATGACGGCATGTTCGAGGAACCGATCGGGCTCGATCCCTTTCAGAAGTTCCGGAAACAGCGGATCGTCTCCCTCTCCTTTCATCCGTCCGCAAAGCATCGCCACATCGCGCCGCACGGCGAGATCGTCGGAGCGGAAGACGATCCCTCGGCTCTGATCTCGATGCGATGCCAAGGCGACGCAGATCGCTTGGGCGGTCGACTCCGGCAAGCCGTCGGCCGCGGAAAGCAAATCGAGATATTCCAACTCTTCCGGGCCGCCGATGCGCGAGAGCGTCCAGACGATATCGCGCATAAGCGGCGTCGAAAGGTTCTCGGCAAGTTCGTATTGCGTGTACAGGAACTCGCCGACTTGCTTGTCTTTCTTACCGCGGCGCACGAACTCGTCCTTGACTCGATCTTGCACGGCCCAACGCTCGTCTTTCAGTCGCCGCAGCAGCGTCGTGTTCGAGACGTCGGCGGTCCATTTCATTTTCAATCCGCGCGGGTCGCTCGGTTTCGCCGTTCCGGTGCGCCGGATGCGATAGATGCCGCCGAGGAGCTCCGGCTTAGCAATTTGCGAATTCGGGCAACCGATGCGGAACCAGCCTCCGGTATCGACGACGAGCAAGCTCCCATCGGCGTCTTCGATCACATCGGTCAGGTGAACGTCTTGGTTTTCCGAGACGAGGAAATCTTCGTCCTTGGATTTGAAGGTGGCGCCCGAGCGTTCGAGCTTGGTGCGCACGATGCGGTGGGTGTTGAATTGCGCGTGGAACAGGTTGCCCGTATACTCCGTGCCGAGTTGGTTGCCGCGGTAGCGGAGGATGCCGCTCGGCGCGACGCGCCCGAACCGGCTCACTGCCGGCAGCAGGTCGCCGGTTCGTTTGAATTCGTCGAGCACCTTGGGAAAATACGGATACGCCCCGCCGTAGACCCAATGGACGATCGCATCGACCCGATCGGGCTTGTTGTCGAAGATGGCGACGGTGCCGAGCATCTCACCTTCTTCGGTAAAGCAAACCTCGACCGGATTATCCATGCCGCCGCCGGCGAAGGCCTGCACGTCCGAGCCATCGGGCTTGCAGGAAAAAATGCGAGCCGCGAGCCCCTTGCTCAGCGTTTTGCCTTGGGCGTCGGTGAAGGTGTGGCCGTGGCGACCGTCGCACCAATAGATCCGGCCGTCGGGACCGAGGAAGCAGCCGTGGATATCGGCGGCGTTGCCGGTGAAACCGAACTCCGAGACGAGGATCTTGCGCTCTTCGGCGATGCCGTCGCCGTCGGCGTCGCGCAGCCGCCAGATATGCGGCGGGCTCGCGGTGTAGACATAGCCGTCGTGCCAGAGAGCTCCCATCGGAAAGGTCATCTTGTCGGCAAACATCGTGCTCTTGTCGAACCGACCGTCGCCGTCGGTATCTTCGAGCCGACGAATGTTGTTCGGGAGCTTTTCGAGCAGTTCGGCGGCGCGCATGTTGTCGCCGGGTCCGTCGCAGATATAGAGCCGCCCCTGATCGTCGAACCCGCCCATCGTCGGATGATTCACCAGCGGCGGCCCGGCCACGAGCTCGATCGTGAAGCCCGGCGGCAGCTTCCACTGCGGATCATCGACGGCGCGAGCCGAGTTTGTGAATAGCAACCCGATTGCGAGGGCGGCGAGCGTTCGCGGTAGTAATAAAACGTTCATGCGGCACCGAAGAGAACTGAGTCGCGAGCGGAAGCCTCTATGGTAAGCGCCGGGGAGGCCGCGATGCAAACCGAGCTCCGTCAAAGTAGTAGGCACGTTCCACGTGCCGTAACCACGTGGGATGTTGGGGCGCGGAGACGATTCGGCGACGCTTGGTCGCGGCTGCCGGGGGTATCCACCCCCGGCTATAAACGATTTGCGTGATTGCGATCTCGAGGCGAGCTTCGTGTACGCAATGGCGACGGCATGCGGAGCATGCCTGCAACGTTGTCGGCGCGCTCCGTGTGCCGTACCATGTCGAGCATTTGCCGGATTCCCTCCCCTGCCCCGCCTGCTGCTCTTCGAGGTGTTTCGATGCCGATCCATTGCGGCGTATTCCGTTGTTTGGTTTTGATCGGTGTTGTCGCGTCCGCAATAGGCGTCGACGCCGCGGAGCCGCCGGCCGCGGCGCAGTTGCGCGTCGGCACGTTCACGATCGATGCCACTCCGCCCGAGGGGAGCCCGCTCTGCGATGGGTTGGTCGGGCCCGTGAAGAGCGTCGACGATCCGCTCACGGCCCGCGGCATCGTGATCGTCGGAGCAGAGTCGAATGCGACGAGTACGTCGGGTAAGCCGATCGTGTTGGTCGCTCTCGATTGGGTCGGCATCGGCAACTCGGGCTACGACCGATTTCGCGCCGAGATCGCCGCCGCCGTCGGGACGGTGCCCGAGCGGGTCGCGATCCATGCGCTGCACCAGCACGACGCGCCGGGCTGCGACTTCGAGGCGGAAGAGATTCTCGTCGCGCATGGCCTTGGAGGGGCGATGTTCAACGTCGCGCATGCCCGACAACAGATCATGGCGACGGCCGCGGCGGCGAAGAAAGCCCTGGCCGAGGCGAAGCCGGTCACGCACATGGGGCACGGCCAGGCGAAGATCGTCGAAGTAGCATCGGCACGGCGCGTGATCGGTCCGGATGGGAAGGTACTCTTCACGCGCACCAGCGCGACGAAGAATCCCGAAGCTCGGGCGATGCCCGAGGGGGTGATCGATCCGTATGTTCAGATGCTCAGCTTTTGGAACGGGAATGAACCGCTCGTCGTCGCGTCGTACTACGCAACCCATCCGATGGCGCACTACGGTGCCGGGCGGGTCAGCGCCGACTTCATCGGCTTGGGGCGCAACGCCCAGGAGAAAGCGAGCGGAGTGCCGCAGGTGCATTTCAACGGCGCCGGCGGCAACGTCACCGCCGGGAAGTATAACGACGGCGATGCGAAGAATCGGGGGCTGCTCGCTGAGCGGACGGCGCGCGGTATGGCCGAGGCTTGGGCCGCGACGAAGAAGACCGCGATCACCTCGGCCGACGTCGTGTGGCGGGTCGAGAACGTCGTACTGCCGGTGAGCCCGCGCTATGTCGACGAAGCGGTGCTGCTCGAGAAACTCGCGGACGACAAGGCGTTGAAGGTGGGGCAGCGCGTGCAGTACGCGCGGCACATCGCCTTCGCACGCCGCGCGAAAGCGAACCACCCGACACCATTACAACTTCTCAAGGTCGGGCCGGCTTATGTGCTGCACATGCCGGGCGAATTGTTCGTCGAATATCAATTGGCGGCGCAAGAGATGCGCAAAGGAGCCCCGGTGATGATGGCGGCCTACGGCGACTACGGGGCCGGCTATATCGGCATGAAATGGTCGTATCCGCAGGGGGGCTATGAGACGGGTGCGGTATCGCGCGTCGCCCCGGAAGTGGAAGATGTGCTCATGCCGGCAATGCGGCGCTTGCTCGGCGCGGAGAAAGAGTAGATAAATGCGAGGGGTCAGGGGTCGGAGGTCAGGGATCAGTTGCGAATCAGGAGTTCGCATCAATCTCGCTTCCGGCTTCTCTCTTCTGACCCCTGCCCCCCGACCCCTGACCCCTTCACTCTTCCAGGAGTTTCCCTATGCGAAACGTTTTTCAGCGCTCGATCGTGTTCACCGCTTTGGTCGCGCTTGGTGCGACCGGCTTTGCCAAGCCTTTCGAGAAGGCGACGCACGGCAAGATCGAATTGAAGTCGGTCGATGTCCTCGGCTTCGGACCCGACGGCGTGTTGCTGATCGGCGATGGTGCCGGCGCTTCGATCTACGCCGTTCAAACGAGCGAAGGGAAACCGACCGCGCAGCTCTCGGGCACGCATGCCGGGATCAATAAGAAGCTCGCCGCCGCGATCGGCGCGAAGCCCGATGGGATCGAGATCTTAGACTTGGCCGTGAACCCGATCTCGGGCACCGTGTATTTCGCGGTTCGTAAGCAAGACGACAAGTTGCCGATCGTGCTGACGGTGAACGCGGCCGGTGAGGTCGGTCTGTTCGCGATGGATAGCGTCGAATATGCCCGCGTGCAATTGCCGACGAAGAATTCGCCGATCAAGAAGGTTTCGGATGTGGCTTGGGTCGATGATAAGCTCATCGCTTCGGCCGGCGCTGCGGAAGAGTTCGCGTCGAAGATCTTCATCGTGAAGACCCCTCTCTCGCACGACGCGGCCGGCGAGTTGCACAGCGCCGAAACCTATCACGTAGCCCACGGCAAATGGGAAACGAAAGCCCCGATGAGCACGATCATGCCGTTTCAAGAAGACGGCAAGACGTACGTCGCCGGTGCGTTCGCTTGCACGCCGGTCGTGAAGTACCCGATCGACGCGCTGGAACCGAATGCCCACGTGAAAGGAACGAGCGTGATCGAGCTCGGCTCGGGCAACCGGCCGCTTGATATGTTCACCTACTCGAAGGACGGCAAGGAATATGTCCTCTCGAACACGTTCCGCTTCCACCACGCGAAGTCGCCGGTCGGGCCGAGCCCTTATTGGACGGTGAAGTTCGAGCGCGGCTTGCTCGACGAAGAGAAGAACGTGAATGAGAAAGCGGTTCGTCGCTTGTCGAAAGACGATCCGACCGCGCAGAAGATCACGGTCGTCGACGCCTTCCACGGCGTGACGCAAATGGATCGCCTCGGCGAGAAGGACGTCGTCGTGCTGCGTGAGAACGCCGACAAGACGCTCGATCTGGCCGTGTTGGCGTTGCCGTAACCCGTTGCCATTACGAACGGTCGCTTTTCGGTTGTAGGTGACGTGTGACTTCTTGGCTGCTCTGCTTGGCGCTCTGTTGCGCTCCGCCCGTCGGGGCGGAGTCTGCGCCGGCGGCGAAGCCGATGACGATCGAAATCAGGGCGGACGACGATCCCACGCGGGTCGTCGTCCGCTTTTCGTTATCGGAAGCGCTAGCCGCCAAATGGAACGAGAAGCCGATCGGCGAGGCGCAAGGCCGACGCCTGCTGACTTTGCGATTGCTGGACGAAAGCGTCTCGCCGGCCGTGGAAGGTCCGCCGCTGTTCGGTTCATATGAAGTTCACAATGGCGTGATTACGTTCAAGCCGAAGTTCGGCTTGGCGCGCGGCCTCGGCTATCGCGCGACGGCGTATCTCGGAGTCGCGGAAAGTCTCGGCGGAGCGAATTGCGTTCTCTCGGCGACCGAATACCGTGTGCCGGCGCTCAAGCCTCGGCCGGCGACGAAGGTGGCGTTCGTCGCTCCTCATGAAGAGGTCGTGCCCGCCAACTTGCTGAAGTTTTCCGTCGTCTTTTCGCAGCCGATGCGCGAAGGGCGCGAGATCTTCGAGCGGATTCATTTGTTCGATGCGGCCGGAAAAGAAATTCACGCTCCTTGGCGCGACATCGAACTTTGGACCCATAACGGCACTATGCTCGCGCTCTACATTCATCCCGGCCGGATCAAGCAAGGGGTGAACTTGCGCGAAGAACTCGGGCCGGTGCTCAGACCGGACCGAGCCTATACGCTGGTCGTCGATGCGGCGACGCGCGATGCCGACGGGCTGCCGCTTGGCGAAGAGTTTCGCAAGACCTTCAAGACCGGGCCCGAGCTGCGTAAGAAGATCGACGTGGCCGCGTGGAAAATTACTGCGCCGGCCGCCGGCACGCGCGACCAAGTCTTGATCGAGTTCGATCGCGCGCTGGATTGGCCTGCAGGCAACGCGAGAATCGACGACCCTGCGGGAGAGGTCGTCTTCGGGTCCGGCGGCTATTTTGCGACCGGGCTCGTCTCGCAATATAAGTATCGTCCGAACGTTCCTTGGCGAAGCGGAACGTATCGGCTCGTCGTCGATCCGAAGCTCACGGATCGGGCCGGCAACACGCCGCATACGGTTTTCGACCGCGACCTCGATTCGCGAGCCGATGATCCGTCGCATGGCCCGATCGAGCGGACCTTCACGATTCCCTAATCCTTCTCCCCGGCGGGAGAAGGTGGCCGAAGGGCGGATGAGGGGCGAAGCTCGAACGGCTTCGCATTCTACCAAGCCAATCGCGATCCGCCCCTCATCTGTCGGCTGCTGCCGACATCTTCTCCCGCGGGGAGAAGGGTTTGCCTGCTGCGTGGTCGGATGAAATCCTCGCAATGCGCGGCGGCTGAAATTTCCTTGCACCTTCTTTCGGCTGAGTTTCAACCTAGAATATCGGCAGGACCGAGCCGTCGGCCGGTGAGCCTACCCGCGCCCCTGAGGATGACGTAATGCAAGTCTTGGCGATCGACATCGGCGGCACGAACGTGAAGTTCATGACGAGCAACGCTACGGAATCGCGCCGATTTCCGTCGGGCCCGACGCTCACGCCCGACGAGATGACGAACCAAGTCTTGGAAGCGACGAAGGATTGGTCGTACGACGCCGTGACGATCGGGTATCCCGGCCCTGTAACGAACGACAAGGCGCTGCTCGAGCCGCGGAACTTGGGACGCGGCTGGGTCGGCTACGACTTCGGCAGCCACTTCGGCAAACCGACGAAGCTCATCAACGACGCCGCCATGCAAGCGCTCGGCAGCTACGAAGGGGGACGGATGCTGTTCCTCGGCCTCGGCACGGGGCTCGGCACGACGCTCATCATCGATAAAGTGATCGCGCCGATGGAGCTGGCACACCTGCCGTATCGCAAGGGGCGGACCTTCGAAGACTACGTCGGCGAGCGCGGCTTGGAGCGTTTGAAGGTGAAGAAGTGGCAACGGGCCGTACACGACGTGACGATGCGCCTGAAAGCGGCCCTCGTGGCCGACTACGTGGTCGTCGGCGGCGGCAACTCGAAAAAGCTCGACGAACTCCCGCCCGGCGCTAGGCTCGGCAACAACGCGAACGCCTTCGCCGGCGGCTTCCGCCTGTGGTACGACTACGCGTAGCCACGTTGGATGTCGGGGCGAGGAGGCGATTCGGCAACGCTTGGTTGTAGCTGCCGGGAATATACATCCCCGGCTAGGGAACGATTTGCCGTCGCTTACAGCAACTCCGCGATCGGTTTGCCGTCGGGCAAGATCGACATCGGGCGGCGGGCGTGGTCGAGGAATGACGTGTGGTTCGGGTCGATTCCCAACTGGTGGAACATCGTCGCCCAGAGATCGTTCGGCGAGAGGGGCCGGTCGTGCGGATGCTCGCCTTTGTCATTCGTCGAGCCGACGACTTGCCCCATCCGCAGACCTCCGCCGGAGACCAGCACCGACATCGCTTGCGGCCAATGGTCGCGGCCGGGTCTTCCTTGGGCGTAGCTGATGCGTGGCGTCCGGCCGAACTCGCCGGTGACGATGAGCATCGTGCGGCGATCGAGTCCGCGCGTGTGGAGGTCTTCGATCAAGGCCGAGATCGCTTGGTCGTAGTACGGCAGCCGCCAACGGGCATCGGTGAAGATGTTGCAGCCGACGGCGTGCGAGTCCCAATTGTTCGTCGTATCGGTTGGCCAATTGCGGCCGGTGATCGGCGAAAGCATCACGACCTTCACGAAGCTTGCGCCCGCTTCGACCAACCGCCGCGCCAAGAGGGCCCGCTGCCCCCACGGGTGCAAGCCGTAGCGTTCGCGCACGCTTTGCGGTTCGTACGAGAGATCGAAAGCGCGGCGCGCGACGTCGGCCGTGAGCAGGTCGAGCGCGCGGCGTTGGAATACGTCGTTCGCGGCCATCGAGCCGCCGTAGTCGCGGGTGTCGGCCGTCGTATCGAGCTCGCGCAGCAGACGGACACGGCCTTCGAGACCGGCGCGAGCGCGCGGATCGATGGCGAGGTTCTTCACCTGGAAGTCGCCGAGGCTCGGATCGCCGGCGACCGAGAACGGCCGCATCGCTTGGCCCAAGTAAGACGAGCCGAGAGTGAAACCATCGTAATCTTCGCGATCGGCGTCGATGAGAGCCGAGTAGTTCGGCACGCCCGCTTGTCGCGACTCGCGCATCTTCGCGACGATCGAGCCCATCCAAGGGAACTCGTTGACGTTCACTTCCGGAGTCGCCGGCTCGCGCCCGGATAGGACGCGCTTCAAGGCTCCGCCATGATCGGAGCGGGTATGCGAGATCGAGCGGATCAACGAGAACCGGTCGGCGACGCGCGCATGGAGCGGCAAGTGTTCGCTGACGTCGAGCCCGGGAACGACGGTGTGAATCGGCCGGAACTCGCCGCGAATCTCGCTCGGGGCATCGGGCTTGAGGTCATAGGTTTCGAGATGCGGCGGCCCGCCCGGCAGATAGACGAAGATCACCGATCGATCGGACGGGAGGGGCGCACCCTCGCGCGCACGAAGCGTCAGCGGCTGGATGCTGTTCGCGCCGAGCCCGCCGAGCGCGAGGGAACCGAGCTTCAAACACTCGCGCCGCGACAATAGGCTTCCGCGCCGCGGCAACGGGCGCGCACCGACCGAAGAGGGATGATCCACGAGCGATCCTCACGGAAGAGTGGATAGAGGCGGTGAGGGACGAGCAGGCGGGCGTTGTTTACTTGGCGAGTCGTTTACTTGGGACTGCGTTCGCTTGGGGCTGCATTCACTATCGTCGTTTAGTGTCGGCCGCCGTTGCAAACATGTCAATAAATGATGACCGGCGGCGATTTAAGATAATCGAGCCGATCGCGCTCGTGCGAGATGCAGATGTACTTGCCGCCTAAGTTAACCTCGATCTCACGGCATTGGGTGCTTCTTAAAAAACTCCCAGATGAGATCGTTCGCCGCGATGTCTTTCGTCGTCCGGCCGAGGATGGCGATGTTCATTTCGCGGCCGGGCCAAGTATGGCCCCCGCCGTCGATTTTCACCAGCACGACTTCGCTCCCTTGCTTGCCGCCGGCATACGTCGTGCGCGAGACGGTCGTGCCGTCGTCGGATTTGTCGGGCAGCGCTTCGACGATCGGCTTCTCGACGCAGGCATCGTGCTCGACCCAAAACTTGATCGTATCGTCGACCGAGCGAAACTTCACCAGCTTCGGAATGCGCTGGCCGGGACCGTTCCAGGCGACGAACGTGTCGGCCGTGCCGTGGATCTGCAGGACCGGCACCGCGCGCTTCGGCTCGGGCTTCTCCAGCGCGAGCGTGCCCGCGACGGGTGCGATCGCCGCGATGCGGTCGGAGAGTTCGACGGCCAAGCGATGGCACATCATCCCGCCGTTCGAGATGCCGGTCGCGAAGACGCGCTTCGGGTCGACGTTCGAGACCGTCGTAAGATCGTCGAGGATTTGGCGCGTGAACGCGACGTCGTCGCGCTTGCTTTCATCGACGCCGGACGGGATGCCGCCGGAGTTCCAGACGAAGATTACGCCGTTGCGGCCGGTGCCGTTGGGATAGACGGCGATGAACGTTTCGGCATCGGCCTTCGCGTTGAGGCCCGTCAGCGCGACGGTGATCAGGCCGTTCGTCGCGGCGCCGTGGTAGCAGAGGACGACGGGAGTCGGCTTCGTGTGGTCGTAGTTCGTGGGGACATGCACCAGAAACGTCCGCTCGACTTCCCCGACCACGACCGTGCGACGATGCTCGCCGGGCGTGAGAGGCTCCGGAGGCTTGGGAGCGTCGGCAGCGAGCGCGAAGCAGGTGAGAAGTGCGAGCGTATTCATGAGCACGTTTCTGGAACTATTCGGCGAACTCTCGGAAACTCAGAAGCGACCCCTGAATTTTAGCGGTCTCCTGGCCGGCTTCGCTTCCCTCCTTTCGGTGATTCCCTTTTACGATCTGCTTATTTCGAATCTGCTTTAGGGGCTTTCCCCGAGGCCGGCTGATCGTCGTCGTCGTCTTCTTCTAGATGGAAGCGATGCAGAATCCGATGGAAGATCGGGGCCGTGATGACCGCCATGATCGAGAGGAAGGCGATGCCGCTATAGAGGGCATAGAGCGAGGCGAAGAGCTTGCCGCCGTCGGTTCTCATGGGGTCGACCGGGCCCATGCCGGTGAGGATCATCGAGGCGTTGAGCAAGCCGTCGAGCCAGGCGAGCTCGCCGAAATAGCAGTAGCCGACCGCCCCGAGCACGAGCGACACGATGCCGATGCCGTACGTGATGCCGAGGCTGCGCAGCATTCGGCCCATGAAGCGGTAGCGGGAAAGAAGCGGCTCGGATTTGTGTTCGAACATAGTGGGCTCGGTCGCAAGCGGGAGTAACCAGAGGGTGATAGTAAGAGAATCGGCTCCCAGATGGGTATTTCTCGCCTCGGTCGGCGGATTCCCGTCGGTAATCATTCGGGCCTTCACGGCCTTTAAGGGGCGGCAAATATGGAAGGATCGGCAAAAAAATCTTTCTCGATCGGCCGGTTGCCGATACACTAGATAGCGGCACTTGAATTCACTTCGTCGCACGTCGCTCTTAGGCTTAGGGGCGACCGTGCAATGTCGTCGTTTCTACGTGCCGGCTCCCGCCCCTTGCTTCCGCTCGCCTCCCCTTCCCTCCCCTGTGATCGGTGTCGCATGCTCGCTCTATCGCGACGACGCGCTGGTTTCGTTCGCCTTGCCCTCGTAGCGCTTTCCGCTTGGAGCTGCTGCGGCTCGTCGTGCATTTCGTTCGGTGCCGCTCCGGTCGCCGCGACGATGAAGACCGACGCCTCGAAGCCGGCCCTGTCGCAAGCGATCGATCGCCTGATTTCGGCCGGCGGCCCTGGCCTTCAAGCGGCACAAGCCGACGACGCCGAGTTTCTCCGCCGCGTCTATCTGGATCTCGCCGGTCGGACGCCGACCGTCGTCGAAGCCCGCACCTTTCTTACCGACAAAGCCGGCGACAAGCGCACCGCATTGGTCGACCGCTTGCTGGCGAGCCCTGAGTTTCCGACGCGCATGACCGAGGCGTTCAACGCGATGCTCATGGAGCGCCGCGGCGAACATGACGAATGGCGCAAGTTCCTCACGACCTCGTTCCAAAAGAACGCTCCCTGGGACGCGATCGTGCGCGAGATCATCGACCCGCGCGACAACGACGAGAATCTGCGCGGTGCTGCGTTTTTCGCCGTGAATCGGCTCTCGAAAGTCGGCCAACAAGAGACCGACTACCCCGGCCTGACGCGCGACGTCGGCCGGCTGTTTCTCGGCATGGATCTGCAATGCGCCCAATGCCACAACCACCTCTTCGTCGAATCCTACAAGCAAGTCGACTTCCAAGGTTTGTACACCGTCTTCTTGAACACTTCGATTCGCGACGAGAAGTTTCCGGCGCTGAATGAAAACTTGATGGCGAAGAAAATCGACTTCATGTCGGTGTTCGATAAGCAGCCGTTGCAGACGGGCCCGCGCGTGCCGGGCCTGAAGGAAATTTCGATCCCGACGTTCAAGGCCGGCGAGGAATATCTGGTTGCTCCGGATAAGAAGAAGAAGGTCCTCGGCATTCCGAAGTTCAGCCCCTTGGAAGAGCTTGCCAAGGCGGTGACTTCGCCCGAGAACCGGTCGTTCCGCGAGAACATCGCCAACCGTCTGTGGTGGCTCGTGATGGGGCGCGGCATCGTCGATCCGCTCGATTTGTTCCACGCCGAGAACAAGCCTTCGCATCCCGAAGTGCTCGCTCTTTTGAGCACGGAGATGCAAACTCGCAAATTCGAAATGCGCTCGATCTTGCGCGACCTCGTACTGTCCGACACCTACGCGCGCGGCAGCCGCTGGACGGCGACCGAAATAAAGCGACCTGCGCCGGAAACCTATGTCACGGCGGTTGCGAAGCCTCTTTCGGCCGAGCAAATGTATAACAGCTATCTCACGGCGACCGGCCCGCACGATCCGAAAACGGCAACCCCCGACTTACGCAAGCGTTTTATCACGGCCTTCGCCAACCCGCCGAAAGAGCCCGAAGTCGAGTTCGCCCCGAGCGTGAAGGGGGCGTTGTTCCTCTCGAACGACAGCAATGTCTTGGAGTTGTTGGTGCCGAAGTCGGGCAACTTGGTCGATCGGCTCGGCAAGATTTCGGAGCCCGATGCTTTGGCCGACGAACTTTACTTGGCCGTGTTCACACGTACGCCGACCGCCGACGAGCGAGCCGAAGTCCGGCGCTTGCTCGGCATGAAGAAGATCGAGAAGACGAAACTGCTCGGCCATTTGGTTTGGGCTTTGACGAGCTCGACCGAGTTTTGCCTCAATCATTGAGAACGCGAATATGCAGAAGCAGACCAACGATCTTTACGCAGACCTCTGCCGTCCGTGGGAGCACCAACTCTCGCGCCGCAAACTGCTCGGCAGCGCCGCGGCTGCCGGCGCCGGTGCGCTCGGGATGGGTGCGCTCGGTTCCGGTTCGCTAGGCTTAGGCAACCTGCTCTCGGCCGCCGAAACCGGAGCGCTTAAGAAGAAGAGCAAGCAAGTCTTGTTCGTCTGGATCGACGGCGGAATGAGCCAGTTCGAAAGTTGGGATCCGAAGCCCAACTCCGAATTCGGCGGGCCGTTTCGAGCGATCGATACCTCGGTCGCGGGAATTAAGATCAGCGAGTTGATGCCGCAAACCGCCAAGCAAATGCATCACCTGTCGATCGTGCGCAGCATGTGTACGAAGGACAATGCCCATTCGTCGGGCGTGGCGCGCATCCAGCGCGGCGACCCGAAGAATCGCGGCGTCGTCTATCCGTTTTTCGGCTCGGCCGTGGCGAAGTTCCTCGGCCAAGGTTCGACGGGCTTGCCGCCGTATGTGAGCATCAAGCCGGGGAGCGGTGGTTTCATTTATCAAGATGCCGGGTTCCTCGGACCGAAATACGGAGCTCTTGCTTTCGGCGACGGTAAGCCGCCGGAGAACTTGCTGCGCAGCACGCGCATCACTTCCGAAGACGACGAAGTGCGCAACGCCATGCGTCGCAGCGCCAACGCGCGCTACGCCGAAGGTCGCCCGGCGGAACCGGTCGAGGCAATGGACTTCGTCTTCGATACGGCTCAAGAGTTGATGAAGCGGAGCGATCTGTTCGACGACGCGAAGTTCTCGCCGCAAGATCGGCAGCGCTACGGCGAAACCGATTTCGGACGCCACATGCTGCAGGCCCGCAAGTTCCTCGAAGCGGGCGTGACGTTCGTGAAGGTGACGAGCAACGGTTGGGACACGCACGGCGACAACTTCAACGGCCACGCCGACCTGATGCCGAAGTTCGATCGCGCCTTCGCCGCGATGATCGAAGACCTCGCGACGCGCGGCATGCTCGACGACGTGCTCGTGATCTGCATGTCGGAATTCGGGCGGACGCCGCGCATCAACGGCCACGTCGGCCGCGACCACTTCCCCGAGGCTTGGAGCTTGGCAACGACCGGGCCCGGCATTCGCCGCGGCAACGTGGTCGGCGGCACGAACGGGTCGGGCGCATACGTTACCGGTCCGGAGCACGACATCGGCCACCTGTTTCATTCGTGGTTTAAGGTGCTCGGCATCGATTCGAAGAAAGACGAATACGACAATGCAGGCCAGCCGTTGCCGATCGCGCACGACGACTGCTTCCCCGTCCCGGAACTACTCAGCTAACGAAGACACGATTCCGCGAACGAACGCCCGCCGGAACGCACGGAGCAATTGCGATGGCCGAAACGAAGAAGCCCGAAGTCAAACAACCCGAAGTAAAGGCGCCTGCCGCTCAAGCGCCTCCGGCGAAAGCACCGGAAGCTAAGAAGCCCGCCGAGGTAAAAAAACCGGAAGCGAAGAAGCCGGAAGTAAAGAAACCAACCGAGCCTTACGTTATTAAAACGTTGAACGACAAGGCGAGCATTCTCTACTCAACTCGCTTCTCGCCGTGCGGCAAGTATCTCCTCGCCGGCGGCAACACGGGCCGCGTGCTCCGCTGGAGCGCGGTCGACGCGAAGGATCCCGCTGCCGAAGGTGCGTTTGCGGAAATGCCGGCGCTCGCGGGCCACAACGGTTGGTTGCAAGGTCTAGAGTTTGCGCCGCAAGGCAAGCGCGTCTTCACCGGCGACTCTTGGGGCCGGCTTCGCGCTTGGGACTATTCCACTTGGACCGCTGCGGCCCACGAGCCGCAACCGATTTGGGACTTGCCGCAAGCCCACGACGGCTGGCTGCGCCACATCACGGTCTCGCCGGATGGCAAGACCGTGGCGACGTGCGGGCGCGATAAATTCATTCGCCTCTGGGACGCTGCGACCGGCAAGAAGCTCGGCGAAGTTCGGAACCCGACCGATGTCTTCCTCGTCTTGTTCTCACCGGACGGCTCGACCCTTGCGTCGGGCGATCATGCGGGCCTTGCCAAGCTCTGGGACATGAAGAAACCGCTCGCGGCCGACGCGAAGCCCGTCAAGGAGTTCGATGCGAAGAAGCTCGCGCTTCTCAACCGACTGCAAGATGTCGGCGGTGTGCGCTCGATGGCTTTCACACCGGACGGCAAGCAATTGCTCGTCGGAGGAACGCAGCCGAAAAACGGCGGCAACGTGCAAGGGACGCCGACGATCTTGACGTTCGATATCGCCACCGCCAAAGAAGCGAAGCCGCTGCTGGAGTTAGGTGCGTATGTCTATCCCACCGAGATCCGCTTTCTCCACGACGGCAGTTGGGCCGTGACGCTCAGCGGCAATCCGGGATCCGGCAAGCTGCTGCTCATGAAGGCCGGAGAGACGAAGCCCTACTTCGAATCGACCAAGCTCTCGAACTGCCACTCCGTCGCCGTTCACCCGACCGTGCCGCGGCTCGCGATCGCCGGCTTCGGTGATGGGGTCGGCGGCAACGGCCGCGGGAAGAACGCCAAGCCGGAAGAGTATCGAGCCACCTGGACGCCGATCAGCGTGCTCGACATTCCGGACAAGAACCAAACGGCATAAGTCTGCGGCCGTTTCTTCTGCCGTCGCGCGCTCGCGTGCGCTTCCGTTTATTCATCGAGCGGCATTCATCGCCGCGACTGACGTTCCTGCGCGTCTGCCCGGCAAGCCTAATCGGAAAACTCGTCAAAACCGTTACGACCGTCGCCGCCTGCCCCTTCCGCTGCGTGAAGAGTAAACTAAGCTAGAGAACTCAGCGAAGCTTTGCGGGCGGCAGACGATGGAAAGTGCCGTTCTTCAGCCGTACTTGAATACGTGCAGGCCCGGAAGCTTCGCTGGTGTTTACCCGCCCGCCCAACGTCTGCGCGACACACGTTTTCCATGACGCATAACCAACGACTCCGCGGCATCTTCACGCCGAATATCGTGACGCTCGATGATGCCGGCAACATCAACGAAGCCGAGCTGCGCCGCTATACGGAATGGTTGATCGGCAAAGGAGTGCATGGCTTATATCCCAACGGCTCGACCGGCGAATTCACCCGGTTCAGTCCCGAGGAACGCCGACGTATCGTGGCGATCATGGCCGACCAAACGCGTGGTCGAGTGCCGATTCTCGCCGGTGCCGCCGAGGCGAACGTCAAGGAAACCATCGCCGCCTGCGAGTATTACCACTCGCTCGGAGTGCGGGCCGTCGCGATCGTTTCCCCTTACTACTACAAGCTCAGTCCGGCCTCGGTCTACGCCTACTTTCTTGAGATCGGTCGCAATACGCCGATCGACGTGACGCTGTACAACATCCCGATGTTCGCGTCGCCGATCGACGTGCCGACCGTGCAACGCTTGGCCGAAGAGTGCCCGAAGATCGTCGCGATCAAAGACTCGTCCGGCGACTTGCCGCACATGATGCGCATGATCGCGGCCGTGCGACCCCTCAGGCCCGACTTCAGCTTCCTCACCGGTTGGGAAGCGGCCTTGCTGCCGATGCTGATCATCGGTTGCGACGGCGGCACGAACGCCACGAGCGGCGTCGTTCCGGAAGTAACGCGGAAGATGTACGACCTCGTGCAAGCCGGAAAGATCGACGAAGCTCGCGAACTGCAATACAAGCTTTTGAAGCTGTTCGACGCGATGCTCTACTCGGCCGACTTTCCGGAAGGCTTCCGAGCGGCCGTCGGGCTGCGCGGCTTCAAGACCGGGATCGGCCGGCAACCGCTCGCGCCGACGCAACACGACCAACTCGCCACGCTCCGCAACTCGCTGCAATGCATCTTGGCGGAAGCGGGCTTCGCCGACGAACCGGTCGGCGGCTGCAAGATCAACGTTAAGGATTCGTCGCCGCAACCGGAAGAAATCACCCGCATCGTCTCCGGCGTGATCGCCGAACTGAAACGCCGAGGAATAGCGTAGGAAAATCAGAAACCAGAAACTAGAAATGAGAAGGTTCTTTAGTCCTGTCTTTCTTCTGGTTTCTAGTTTCTGACTTCTAGTTTTCAATAACCGACCACCGACCACCGCTCCCATGAACTCCCTCGCTCTAATCGAAATCAGCAACTTGTCGCCGGCTCTGTTGGCCGTCGATCGCTGCTTGAAGATGACCAACGTCCGTGTCGTCGGCATCGAAAGCACCGACGGCGCAGCGCAGTGCATCAAGCTGCTCGGTTCGCCGTCCGACGTTGCCGAGGCCGCGCAACAAGCGGTCGACCTCGCTAAAAAGATGGGAGCCACGGCCTTTTGGTCGACGCTTCCGAACCCGCTTCCTGAGATCGCCAAACTAGTCAATAACAAGCCCGCGTTCAGTCCCACGTTCGGCGACTACGACACGCGTGTTCCTAAGGAGAAGCCGATGAGTGCCGTTGAATCGATCGGACTGTTGGAAACCCAAGGCCTCGTCGCCGCGTTGCACGCGACCGACGACATGTTGAAGAGCGCTTCGGTGAAGCTCGTCGGCAAAGAGAAGATCGGCTCGGCCTACGTGACGATCATGATCAAGGGAGACGTCGCGGCCGTGCAATCGGCGATCGCAACCGGCAAGGCGACGGTCGAACGTCTCGGCGGCAAGTTGATCTTGGCCGACGTCATCGCTCGCCCGCATCCGGACTTGGCCGCGCTGTTGCCTTCGTAAGTGCGTTGAGTTGCCCCATCAGCCGGTACGCGTTAGCGTCCGGTCGACACGCAACGCCCCGCGATCGAATTTGCTCCAAAACCGGGGGCTAACGCCCACCGGCTCATCATCGACGCGGCAGGCGCACGACGAACGTCGCGCCTCGCCGCGTCGCTGCGTTTGCGGCGCCGGCGGTTTGCGGATCGACCGCGATCGTGCCGCCGTGATTCGTGACGATCCGCCATGCCTTCGGCAGGCCCATGCCCAGGCCGCGCCCCGCTTCGCGCCCGCTGTAGAACGGGTCGAACAAATGCTCCCGATGTGCGTCGGGAATTCCCGGGCCGTCGTCGCGCACGAAGAGTTCGAGCCACTCGTCGCTCGGCGCGCGTAGCTCGATCTCGATTTTTCCGCCCGGCCGCATCGCGTTCAGCCCGTTATCGACGATCGCGCGCACGGCCGTTTGGATCTGCTCGCCGTCGACCTCGGCCAGCACCGGCTCACGCGCCCCGACGCGCTCGAGCGTGAGTTCCAGCGTCGCGGCTTTCGCCCGGAGCGTGTCGATCGTGCGATCGATCAACCGTGAAACGTCGCAGGTCGTCGGCCGCGGCCGCGGCGGCCGCGCGAAGAGCATCATGTCGGCGATCATTTCATGCACGCGCAGCGCCTGCATGTGGATGATCGCCAAGTCGCGCCGTCGCTCGGGATCCCGTTCGTCGCGCAGCAATAACTGCGCTCGGCCCGAGATCACGGCGAGCGGATTATTGATTTCGTGCCCCGCGCCGGCGGCGAACTCGGCGAGCGATTCAAGCTTCGCGGCCAAGAGCGCCGCGTCGAAGTCGGGCTCGTTAGAAAGCTTCGCGGTGCTCGGCTTTGAGACGGTATGCTCCGCCCCGGCTTCGGCGGCGCGAACGTCGTCGAGAGCGCGAGGCGATGCATCGTCGGTAGACACGCGTTATCGGCTGGTCGCCGTTTCCATGTCGAGCATGCGGCACATCCGTTCGATCAGCACATCGACTTCGAACGGCTTGTGCAAAAACTCGTTGGCGCCCGCGAGCTTGAGATCGGCGATCTTGTCTTCTTCCACCATGCCGGAGATGCAGATGATCTTCACCTCTTCGGCACCGTGATCCTTCCGCACCCGCTGGCAAACTTCCTTGCCGTTGATGTCGGGCAGCATAACGTCGAGCACGATCAGGTCGGGGCCGTATTCCTTCACCAGCATGCCGGCATCGAAGCCGTTGTTGGCGATGCGGACCTCGAAGCGGCCGTCGCGGGCCAAGACATCGGTGATCAGTTCGACGAGTTCGACATCGTCGTCGACGAGCAGCACCTTGCGCTTGCCGCTCTCGAGGGCATCGGTCGGGATGCCGTTATCCTTCATGAACGAGAACAATTGATCGCGCGGAATGCGACGAAAACGGCTCCCCGGAACTCGGAAGCCTTTGAGTTGTCCGGAATCGAAGCAACGAATAATCGTCTGTTGACTGACCTTACAGATCTTCGCTGCTTCGCCGGTCGTGAATACGGTTTTCATGCGGCCTATACCACCCTTCTCCCTAGCCGTCGTGCGGCTAGTATCAGCGGGACCCTAAGCATCCGATGCTATTTGCAACGCTCCTAGAGTTCCTAATCCTCCGTGTTACGCCATGCGGAACTTAGCTTTAGCACGCGTAGTCCGTAAACCGTTTACTATCCTAACCCTTTGCAATCGTCAGCATCGTCCGTTATTTCCCGGATTGCCGATATTGCCATCTGCAGCGATTATAGGGATGGGATGGATCGCGTCAAGATTAGTCGCATATTCCTAATGCGTTGATAAATAGACACTTACGAGAAATGACTTGACACGACGCGGGATTTCATCGGAAAAAACCGGCGGGCTTACGCCTGATCGCCAAGTTCTCCAGACAAGTGCCGTGCGATGTCGGCAACGGCGAAGTCGCAAACCCCGATACTTCCTATTCGTTCCCCCTCGCTTTAGTTAGCGCCCTTTTAAGAGCTCGGCGAGCGGCATTCCGTTTGCTTGGAGTGAGAGCGTCATTCCCCGTCGCGGTGAAGGCTCCGTCTTCTCCGTCCTTTCGACGCATCCCAAGTAAGGAGTATGAAAATGTCACGCATGATGTCCGATGTCGCGGACGCGGTCCGAACCGCTCCGCATCGCGAAGGTGGTTTAGCGAAGCCGATCGAAGAAATGACTGCGAAGCTTCCTTCCGACACGTTCCTCTGGCTCGCCGCCGGATCGATCCTCGCTTCGTTGGCACTTAAGGCCTCGAATCGCTGCGCCGACGCCAATTTCGTCGGTCAATGGGCTCCGACTTTCTTGCTCCTCGGCGTCTACAACAAGCTCGTCAAACAACTCGGCCACGATAAATACGATCGCGGATAACGATCGAGTTCGCCGACGCTCGCATCGGCGGTAACGCGCAACCATCTCATGAGGGCTCGTCGATCGATCTTCGACGAGTCCTCATTTTTTGCGCTCGTTTCCATTCGCAGAAAACCATCGATAGTTAGTTCGACGAGATTATCTGGTCTATGGCAAAGCTAAGTCCGATTGATCAATCGCCGACCGCCGATGTGCATTTTGGTCACGGCACATGGAACATATGTTCAAAGTAGCAGGCACGTTCCACGTGCCGTAGCCACGTGCGCCGTTCCAGCTAAGTGCAATATCGGGCAACACCTCCCAGGCGAGCGGCCGGTGTGAACCGGCCGTTGGCGTGTTCCGTAACCAAGCCGCTTTGGTTAAATGAAGTCCTCCGTGGCTAACGGCACGTGGAACGTGCCTGCTACTTTATTATCCATCAAGATAAACCCGCACGAGGGCCAAGTCGGCCGGCGTGATGCCGCTGATGCGCGATGCCTGCGCCAGCGACACCGGCCGCACCCGGGTCAGTTTTTCCCTGGCTTCGATGCGCAGATGCTTGATAGCACCGAAGTCGAAGCTCTCCGGGATCCGCTTCTCGGCGAGTCGCTGATTCCGCGCGATCTCCACTTCTTGCCGCGCCACATATCCGGCATATTTCACATCGTTCACGATCTGCTCGGCCGCCTCGGCCGAAATAGCCGCGAGTTCCGGGCAGCGGGCCACGACGTCGGGCCAGGTGATTTCCGGGTGCGTCAGATATTTGCCGAGCAGTTCTTGCTCGACCCGAACCGTTTCGAGAATCTCCATCGCCCGCGCGATCTCGGCGAGTTTCGCCGCTAGCTTGCCGCTTCGCTCGGGATCGCTGAGCCCGACGCGCTCGGCGATCGGCGTGAGCCGGCGATCGGCATTGTCGTGCCGCAGCAGCAGCCGATATTCGGCCCGGCTCGTGAACATCCGATACGGCTCGTCGACGCCGCGCGTCACGAGATCGTCGACCAAGACGCCGATGTAGCCTTCGTCGCGCGAGAGGACCAGCGGCTGGTCTCCCCGTGCGGCCAGCGCCGCGTTCGCGCCGGCAATGAGGCCCTGCGCGCCGGCCTCTTCATAGCCGGTTGTGCCGTTGATCTGGCCGGCCAGATAAAGCCCGCGCACACCCTTCGTTTCCAGGCTCGGGCGCAGCTGATCGGGTGGCGAGAAATCGTATTCCACGGCATAGCCGTAGCGCATGATTTGCGCCTTCTCCAAGCCGGGAATCAAACGAAAGATCCGATCCTGTACATCGCGCGGCAAGCTCGTCGACACGCCGTTCACGTAGACTTCGTGCGTGTGTCTCCCTTCCGGCTCTAAGAACAATTGATGCCGATCTTTGTCTGCGAACCGCACGACCTTATCTTCGATCGACGGGCAATACCTTGGGCCCGACGATTGAATCTGCCCGGAGTACATCGGCGCGCGATGCAGGTTCTCGCGGATGAGTGCGTGGACCGCTTCGTTCGTGTACGTGATGTGACACGGCATCTGCGCCTGTGCGACCTTCTCCGTGACGAACGAGAACGGCCTTGGCTCGTCATCGCCGGGCTGGAGCTCGCAGCGGTCGAAGTCGATCGTCCGGCCGTTGATCCGCGGCGGAGTGCCGGTCTTGAATCGTTCCAACCGCAGGCCGACGCGCAGCAGTGCGCCGCTGATGCCGGTCGTCGTCCCCTCCCCTGCTCTGCCGCCGGGCGTCTGCGCTTCGCCGGTGTGCATCAGGGCCCGGAGAAAAGTCCCCGTCGTGACGACGAGCGCTCCGGCCCGATATTCCGCGCCGCCGCGTACCTTGAGCCCGCGCAGTCGCGGGCCGTCGTCCGTCGCTTCGACGATGAGGTCTTCGACCGTTTCTTGGCGCAGGTCGAGGTTCGGCTGACATTCGACGAGCCGCTTCACTTCGTTCTGATACGCGCGCTTGTCGGCCTGCGCGCGAGGGCTGTGCATCGCCGGCCCTTTGCGCAGGTTCAGCATCCGAAATTGAATGCCGGTCGCGTCGATCACGCGCCCCATGATGCCGCCGAGCGCATCGATCTCGCGCACGATCTGCCCCTTGGCGACGCCGCCGATCGCCGGGTTGCAACTCATCTGGCCGACCGTGTCGAGGCTCACGGTCAACAGCGCCGTCTTCGCGCCGAGCCGCGCAGCAGCCATTGCCGCCTCGGTTCCGGCATGGCCCGCGCCGATCACGATCACATCGTATTCGTAGATAGAACTATGCATGGAGTTCTATCTTAGCGGAGAAGGGATCGGCGATCAGTTGAAAATTAGAAGCCAAAAATTAAAGTCAGAAACCAGAAATCAGAAACTAGAAGAAAGATAGGAAAGAACCTCCTCCCCTTTCTGGTTTCTAGTTTCTGGTTTCCTGTTTTTTTACCCGTCCAACGTTCGTAATCAACGTCGCTTCCAGTCGATCGAGCAGCTCATCGGCCGTGTGAACCTTGCCGGTCGGCAGTTGGAAGTTGGCGCCGCGCGGGTCGTTCTTCAACGATTCCTCGATCAGCGCCGTTCCCTCGGGCGAAAGAATCCGCTCGAACATCTTGGGCCCGTCGGGCGAGGCGATCAGCTCCGCGAGCATTCGCCGACCGGTCGTGCTCCACGACAATCGCTCGAGCCGATCGTAAGCCTTCGGCAGCTTCGCAACGCCGCGCATGAATTTCCGCCCTTCCGGCGTGCGCAAGCTCTTCGCAAGGAAATCGCGTTCCGGCAGAAACGCATCGTAGAGCGCTTCGTTGTCGGCCGGCGGTTTCCCTTGCGCGATCAAATCGTTGAAGATCGGCTCAACGTCTCCCTGCGTGATTAAGTCGCCGGAAACATAGTTCGGGTTGTTCTTCAAATGCCCCGCGACTAATCGCTGCAAGTCGTCGCGCTCCAGCGGCTTCGGCTTAGCGGCGGCTGCGAGGTCGTCGCCGACAAGCGTCGCCCAGCCGATGGCAAGTAACAAAAATCGCGCGTTTCGCCACGTGCTGCGCGGCCCGTTCTGAGGCAAGTCCATCGGTTCGTTCCTAGCGAAAGTCTGTGGAGTGATGATCGAGGTGTAACGAAAACCTACTCCATTTCGCCTCGCTAGGAGGCTCGCCAAGAAGTTTTTTGCTCACGTTCGTTTTATGACCTACTGTTTAGATACGGAATCTTGCAACTAAGCGCAGGGTCGTGATCCGGCATCGCACGAACACATCGTCGCCGGAATCGCCACCTTGCGTTCGGTCCCCTTCTTTCGCTTCCGTCTCACCTCCGCACGCCGCACTTCCATACTCATCGCTCTCACTTCTACGCATCTTGCGAGTCATCACCATGACCAGCATCTCGTCTATATCCGCTATTGCTCGACGTCGTCATCGCACCACTTCACGCAACCGCCTTGCTTCGCGGCGGGGCGTGATCATCGTTCTCACTGCGATTCTGATGGTGTTCATGCTCGGCATGATCGCCTTCGCGGTCGACATCGGCTACATCGCTAATGCCCGCACCGAAATCCAACGAGCCACGGACTCGGCCGCCTATGCCGGTGCCGGAGCGCTCGTCAACGGCACGACCGCCGCGACGACCGAAGCGCAGACGTTTCTCGTCAATAACAAAGTGGCTGGCCAAACGCTGAAGACCTCGAACGCGACGTTCGAATACGGCAATTGGGATCCGACCTCGCGCACGTTCACCGTCACGAACACGACGCCGAACTCCATCCGCGTCACTGCCAACGCCAACCAGCAGCCTCTCTTTTTCGGCAACGCGATCGGCAACTCGTCGTTCAACGTGCAAGGCAAATCGGTCGCGACGTATCAGCCTCGCGACATCGGGCTCGTGCTCGACTACTCCGGCTCGATGGCCTACGACAGTCAATTCAAGAACATCGGTTTGCTTGGCCAAACCACGATCGAAAACAGCTTGAAACAGATCTACGCGCAACTCGGTTCGCCGACGTTCGGCACCCTGACGATGACTCCCGTCGCCTACGGCACCTCGAGCACGAGCAACACGACCGTGATCAAGAATTTCAAGTTGGATAAAGTCGCCTATCCGTATCCCGGCGGTTCGTGGAGCGAGTATGTCGACTACGTGCAGACCGACTCCTATGTGAACTCGGCCGGCTACCGCAACAAGTACGGCTACCTCACGTGGGTCAATTATCTGCTCTACGCGCAATGCGGCAACGCCGACACGCCGGCGCTGAAGAATTGCAGCGTGCAGCCCGTCACAGCTTTGAAAGACGCGGTCGACGTATTCCTCTCGTTCCTTTCCGAGAACAGCACCGACGATCGCGTCGCCTTGGCGATCTATACCTACAGCGACAGCACGGCGATTCTTGAACAAGGACTCACCAAGGTTTACTCCACCATCTCGAGCATCTGCCGCGGCCGACAAGCGGGCCACTACATCGGCGGCACGAACATTTCGGCCGGCATGACGAAGGCCCGCGTCGAAGTACAGAACAACGCTCGCGTCGGTGCTCAGAAGATGCTTGTGGTCATGACCGACGGCGTCGTGAACTTGCCGAGCGGCAACTCGACGACCGACAAAGCCAGCGTCATCGCCGAGGCGAACCTTTGCGCGGCCGCGAAGATTCCCGTCGTGACGATCTCGCTCGGCGCTTACGCCGATACTGACCTGATGCAGCAAGTCGCCGACATCACGGGCGGAGTCGCGTTCGTCATCGAAGGTGGTCAACCGATCGCACAAGTGCAGGCCCAGCTCGAAGCGGTCTTCGCACAAGTAGCGGCCGATCGCCCGTTGAAGCTCGTGCAGTAACAAGTATCGTCCGGAAAGTAGCAGGCACGTTCCACGTGCCGTAGCCACATGCGTCGCAATGAAGCCAACTGCAGCATCGCGCCGCACGTAGCCTCCGTTCACACGCAGCTCCGTTCAATAGCCCCGGATGCATATCCGGGGCCGCACCGCCACGATCGTTCCTTATCAACTGTGGCGGACGGCACGTGGAACGTGCCTGCTA
>JAIOPP010000071.1 GCA_021413845.1 Planctomycetia bacterium
TGGGTGGCGGAAGTGAGAGATGATCGCCGTGTCGCGATAGATGACGGCCGCATTCGCCGTGAAGACCAAGTCGGGCTGGCCGACGACGGGCTCCAACAACGAGACTCGAGCGCCGGCCGTTTCGAGCGTCGCGCGCAGAGCGCTCCATTGTTCGCGTGCCATCGTCGGGTCGCTCCCTCGCGCGCGGCTCATCCAAGGATTAATCTCATACTCGATCCCGAAATGATCCGGCGGACACATCAAGATCCACGGAGCCGACGTGCGCGGCGTGTTTGCTTCCGGTTTCGCTGCGACTTCGTAAGTCATGAGGCACGCTCCGCCTGCTCGAGCTCTTCGACATCTTGCACCAGCGAACGGAGGAACGGCTCGACGTCGGTCACCAGCCCGACCGTCTGAAACGAGCCCCGATCGTTGAGCTTGATCACGGTCGAAGGGTTGATATCGACGCAAACCACTTTGACCCACGCGGGCAGCAGGTTGCCTACCGCCACGGAATGCAGCGTCGTCGCGATCATCAAGCAGAACGTTACGTCGCGCACCCGCTCGCGCATTTCGCGCTGGGCTACGAGCGTGTCGGTGATCACGTCCGGCAGCGGTCCATCGTCGCGAATGCTGCCGGCGAGCAGAAACTCGACGTCGTGCTTGACGCATTCGTACATGATACCCGACTTCAACACTCCCTGCTCAACCGCCGGCCGGATGCCGCCGATGCGCCGCAATCGATTGATCGCGCGCAGATGGTGTTCGTGCCCTGCTTCCACGCTATGCCCTTCATCGAGCCGCACTCCGAGACTCGTGCCGAACAGCGACTGCTCGATATCGTGCGTCGCCAGCGCATTGCCGGCGAAAAGCTTGTCGATATAGCCGGCTCGAATCAAACGGCAAAGATGCTCACCGCTGCCGGTATGCACGATCGCAGGCCCGCCGACGATCAGCGTCTTACCGCCGCGGCGCTTGGTGCGTACGAGCTCTTGTGCGATCGCGCGAATGGCCGTTCCTTTCGGCTTTTCCGTCGAGACGCTCGAGTTCATAAACTCGAATGCATGCGCATCGGTCGCTTCGCGCTGCTCGGGCAACACGCGCACTCCGGCATGGCCGCACACGATCTCATCGCCGAGGCGCACATCAGTCATCGCCACGCAGCGCGCTTGGCCGGTGCTCCGGTCGAGCAAGATGCCGCAATCCATCTCCTGCAAATCGACCGCTTGCCAATGATGGTCGCGGCGAATCTCCGTCCGTTGGTTCGTCGTGCTGTAGAAGCCCTCGGGAAAGGCCCCTGCGACATCGGCCGCGACCGAGCGGCAATCTTGCAACGTCGTCGGCACGGCGCCATGGTCGGCGATGACGGCCAAGATCTCTTGCAGCGCCGCTTCCGATTTCGCTTGCACCTCGACGAGCGCATAGCTCGCGTCGGTGCGAGCCTGGCCGATCGTGATCTTCTTCAGACGAAACGAACCGCCGGAGCTCGTAATCAAATCGAGGATCTTCGGCAGGATCAAACTATCGATGATATGCCCACGGACCTCGATCTCTTCGATCGCCGCGCCGCCGACAGCGGCTTGAGAACCACTCTGCACGGCGTGAGAAGTCTTGCGATCAACCGATGTTTCGGGATTCGACGCCTGGGTTCGACTCATCATGGCCGGGTCCGTTCGTCGCTGGAGAAGCTCGAAAGTAGAGGGTAGCAGCCGAATTTTAGCCTTTTCCTGTCTGACAGGTCGCATTACGGCGCGGCGGCCGACAAAGCTCGGTGCTGCAAATCCCTACGCCGTCACGACTTCACAGCGATGCCGCCCCCCCCTATAATCAACGCTTCAAACACTCTGAGGACGCTTGGCCGAAGGAACGCCGTTCCCGCCGGCCGCGTCTGGATAAAACCGCTGGAATGGATACGCATGAGCGATCAGGAAAAGAAGTTGAGCCGTTGGGACACGCTCGCCAAGGAATTAGGCGCCGACGATAAGCCGCTCCCCGCGCGTGCGGCGCCGAAATCGGAAGCTCCCCCCGCGGCGACTCCGAAGCCGGCTCCTCCCATAGCGGCGCCCCCTGCCGCGCCGTTGGAGAAACCGCGCCGCAGCGGTTGGGACGACCTCACCTCCTGGCTCGGCATCGGCGGAGCCGCGAAGAAGGCCCGCGCCGAACAAGCAGCGCCCCCCCCTACTCCACCATCGGCCGAAGTTCCCCCTCCGGCCCGCAGCGAATCTCGCCCGCCGCGCGAGTCGGCGTTCCGACAAGACCCGCCCCCGCGCTCGGAAACGAAAGCAACACCGACGCCCGACGCGGAGGCACCGCGGTCGGATGACGCACGCTCGGAACAGCCGACCGGCGAGCCGACCCGCTCGGAGCGCAGTCGCGAAGGACGTCGTCCTGAGGGTGGTCGCTCCGATGGTGGTCGTCCTGAAGGCGGACGCTCCGGCGGCGGACGGTCTCAAGAAGGCCGCCCGCAAGGTGGTCGCCCCGATGGCGGTCGTCCACAAGGAGGCGGACGCCCGCAAGGGAACCGCGACGGAAATCGTGATGGTGGTCGCTCCGATTCCAATCGCCAAGGAGGCCAACGGCCCCCTCGTCGCGACGAAGCACGGCGCGATGAAGCACGTCCGTCGAACCGCCCGCCGCGTGATCGTGAAATCGATCCGCGCGATATCGACCCGCGGGACATTGACCCGCGCGATATCGATCCCCGCTCGTCGGCTCCCCGTTCGGAGCAAGCCCGCGAAGTCGACCCTCGCGATCTGGACCCGAGAGACATCGACCCGCGCGACATAGATCCGCGCGATATCGACCCGCGCAGCCTCGGCAACGAAGGCCAGTCCGGCCTGCCGCGCGGCAATCGCGACGATGGAGATCCGAACCGTCCGCGTCGTCGTCGTCGTCGCGGAGGTCGTGGTCGCGGACGTCGTCCGGATGGTCCTCGCGAAGGAAACAACGGCCCCTTGAATCAAGATCCCGCTAATCAAGATCTCGCCGAGTCGCTCGACGGAGATCAACTCGATGCCGAAGGCGTTGAAGGGGCGGAGAACCTCGGTGCCGTAGAGCCGATGAATCGTGAACCAAGCGAGCCGAGCCGCGATCGGCCAGGCCGCAATCGCGACGGCGGCGGTCGGCCATCGGGAAATCGCGACGGTTCACGTCGCGACGGAGGGCGCAACGGCGGTGGTCGAGGCGAGCGTCCGCCACGCGACGGCGAACGTTCGCGCGGGTCGCACGATCGCCCCTCGCGTCCGCAACACAATCGCGACCTCGGACCCGATGCGCCGCGCACCGAAGGTTCCGCAGCACGCGAAGGCCGGCCCGACTCCGATGATCCAGCGCGCTCCGAAGAAGCCGACTTCACCGAAGTCGGCCCCGGCGATGAGGCCGGCGAAGGGGCTCCGCGCACCGACTCGGACGAACGTCGCCCACGCCGGCGACGACGTCGCGGCGGCCGCGGTCGATCATCCGAAGGACGTTCGTCGGAAGGGCGCACCGGTGCGCCGCGCGAACCACGTCCGGCCGGCGAGTTAGATGCCGATGAACCGGTGCGGAGCCGTCGCGTTGAAGAAGACGACGAAGACCTCGACGAGGATGACACGCGCCTTCCCCTTCGCGAGCGCGATACGCGCCATGTCGAAGACCTCGACGCCGACGCCGATCATGACCATGATCCCGACTCGGCCGAAGACTTCCATCATGCCCATAAAGGCATCCCGACTTGGGAAGAAGCCGTGGGCCTGATCGTCAACGCCAACCTAGAAGCGCGTGCCCGCAACCCGAACCCATCGGGCGGCCATCATCGCGGCGGCGGACGTGGCCGAGGCAATCGCGGCCGGCACTAAATCGCCGGCCGCTTGCCGAAACCTTTTCGATGAATAGCCCCCTCTGATCGATCTTCTGGGAGGTTTGCCGGTGACCGTGCGATTCGTTCTCGCTCTGTGTGCGATGGCCGTCGTCGTGGGCTGCAACGGCGCGTCGACGAGCGCTCCGTCCGGCGGCCCGAAGAAGCTCCGCATCGCCGTCATTCCGAAAGGGACGACGCACGAGTTTTGGAAATCGGTTCATTACGGCGCCGCTCGCGCCGCAAAGGAACTTGACGTCGAACTCAGCTGGGACGGCCCGCTGCTGGAGAACGATACCGAGAGCCAGATTCGAATCGTCGAGAGTTGCATCACGAAGCGGGTCGACGGCATCTGCCTCGCGCCGAACGACTCGAAAGCACTGATCGACGTCGTCGAGCAGGCCAAAGCGAAGAAGATTCCCACCGTCATCTTCGACAGCGGGCTCGAAGCCCCGCAAAGCATCGTTAGCTACGTCGCCACCGACAACGAACACGGCGGAGTTCTCGGCGCGCAAACGCTCGCCAAGTCGATGGGAGAGCAAGGCAACGTCGTGATCCTGCGCTATAACGTCGGCAGCGAGAGCACGCACCTGCGCGAAGAAGGCTTCCTCAAGGAGCTCGCGAAATTCCCGAAGATCACGGTGCTCAGCAGCAGTGAATACTCTGGAGCCACGCCGGAGTCGTCGCTAGCGAAATGCCAGGCGCTTTTGCTGAATTTCGGCGACAAGGTGAACGGCATGTACGCCGTGGCCGAGCCGAACGGAGTCGGCATGCTCGGCGCTTTGGAAGAGAAGCATCTCGACGGCAAAGTGAAGTTCGTCGGCTTCGATACCAGCCCGCGCCTCGTCGATGCGATGAAGGTCGGCAAGATGCAAGGGATCGTGCTTCAAGACCCCGACACGATGGGTTATCTCGCCGTGAAGACGCTCGTGGCGCATCTGCGGGGCGAGAAAGTCGAGCCGCGTATTGCGACCGGGGAATACGTCGCGACGCCCGAGAACATGAATTCGCCCGAGATGAAACGGCTGCTCGATCCGCCGACGTACGCCGACTAACGGAGGCCCGCGGCATGTCGGAGGTTCCCCCGTTGCTACGGATGCAAGGCATCTCGAAGCGATTCGGCGCCACCCGTGCGCTGAGCGACGTCTCGCTGGAAGTCGCGGCGGGCGAGGTGATGGCGCTGATCGGGGAAAACGGCGCCGGCAAAAGTACGCTCATGAAAGTCCTCGCCGGAGCCCATCCTCCCGACGACGGCGCGATGTCGCTATGCGGCAAGCCGTTCGAGCCCGCGACTCCGCATGCCGCGCGTCTGGCCGGCGTGGCGATGATCTATCAAGAGCTCACGCTCGCGCCCGACTTGAGCGTCGTCGAAAACGTGATGCTCGGGCAAGAGCGGAGCAAGCTCGGCTGGATCGATCAAGGAGAGCAACGCCGCTTAGTGCGCGACGCGCTCGCAAAGCTCGGCCATGCCGACTTGCCGCTCGAGCGACCGGTGCGGGCCTTGTCGACCGCTCTGCGTCAGGTCGTCGAGATCGCCCGCGCGCTGGTGCAGCAAGCGAAGCTCGTCGTCTTCGACGAACCGACGAGCTCGCTCACGCGCCACGACTCGGCACAGCTCTTCCGCGTCATCAAGGCGATGAAAGCGCAAGGCATCGGCGTCGTCTACATCAGTCACTTTCTCGAAGAGATCCGCGAAGTCGCCGACCGTTACACCGTCTTGCGCGACGGCCGCACCGTCGGCTCGGGATCCCTGGCCGGCGTCGACGAGCGGACCATCGTCTCGCTGATGGTCGGCCGGAGCGTGGAAGAATTGTTCCCGCAGGTTCCGCATTCGCCGGGCGAGCCCCTCTTGGAAGTTCGCAACCTCAGCGGCCGACGCATTCCGCAAGACGTCAGCTTCACGCTCCATCGGGGCGAAATCCTCGGCATCTCAGGCCTCGTCGGCGCAGGTCGCACCGAGCTGATGCGGCTGATCGCTGCGCTCGATCCCGCCACGTCGGGTTCCGTCCGTATTCGGCAAGCCCCGTCGCCGGCGAATCCGCACGCGCGGCTCAAGGCCGGCGTCGGCCTGGTCGCCGAAGATCGTAAACAAGAAGGACTCTCGCAACTTCAATCGATCGAAGAGAACCTCACCTTGAGCCGGCTGCGAAGCTATGCGAAGTTCGGCTGGCTCGACCTGGGCCGCAAACGCGAACGCTCGGCGCATTGGATGGGTCGGTTGCAGGTGAAGGCGCGCGATCCCGCGCAGCGCATCGGCGAGCTTTCCGGCGGCAACCAACAGAAGGTCGCCATCGCGCGCGTCCTCCATCAAGAAGCCGACATACTGCTGCTCGACGAACCGACGCGCGGCATCGATGTCGGCACGAAGTCGGAAATATATCGCTTGATGGGAGAAGTGGCGGCCGAAGGGAAGGGAATCGTGTTCGTCAGCTCCTACCTCCCGGAGCTCATGGCGATGTGCGATCGCATCGCCGTGATGTCGCGCGGCCGGCTGCGCGAAATTCGGCCGACACGCGAATGGACGGAAGAGTCGATCATGGCCCGGAGCGTCAGCCTCGACGACGACCGCATCTCGGAAGCGAGCAACTTGAGAAACCGCGCATGAACGACGTCGTGAAAAGTTCCGCCCATTCCTCCAGCTCGTGGCGCAAAGGGCTCAGCCGCCTCGCCGGCCACCTGGGGCCGTTGGCTGCGCTCGCAGTCGTCGTACTTTCGTTCGCCGTGGTCGACTATGTTCGCTCCGGTTCGGACTCGAAATTCATCACCATCGACAACGCCCGCTTCATCGCCACGCAGTCGGTCGTCGTCGGCATGGCGGCTCTCGGGATGCTGCTGATTATCATCGCCGGCGGCATCGACCTCTCGGCCGGCACCGCTCTCGGGCTCTGCGCCGTGGTGCTGGCGACCGTCTTGCGCGACGGCCACGGCATCGTCGTCGCTCTGATTGCCGCATTGGGCGTCGGCGCCGGAACGGGCTTCGTCAACGGCGTGCTCATCACCTCGCTCCGTGTAGTGCCGTTCATCGTCACCCTCGGCACGATGAGCGTATACCTCGGCGTGGCGAAGCTGATCGGCGACGAAATGACGGTGCGGCCGAACTTTGCGCTCATACCGGACTGGCTCAAGAGCCTCGTCAGCCTGCCCGATCGAGAGTGGCTGATTCCATCCGTGTTGCCCAACTTCGTGCCGGGGGTGTGGTTGTTTCTCGCCTCGGCGGCCGTTCTTTCCGTGGTGTTGCATCGCACGGTCTTCGGCCGCTATGTGTTCGCCGTCGGGTCGAACGAAGCGACGGCCCGCCTTTGCGGCGTGAACGTCACGGCCGTGAAAGTGGCCGTGTATACGCTGGCGGGGCTCTTCGTCGGCATCGCCGGAGTGCTGCAATTCGCGCGGTTGAAAATCGGCAACCCCACGTCAGGCCGCGGCCTTGAGTTGCAGATCATCGCCGCGGTGGTCGTCGGCGGCGCCAGCTTGAGCGGTGGCCGAGGCACGGTGCTCGGCACGATCGCCGGAACCGTGCTGATGGTCGTCATCGCAACGGGCGGCTCGATCATGGGCTTCCGCGATTCGATGCAAGACATCGCGCTCGGTACGATCATCAACGCCGCCGCCGCGGTCGATCAATTTCGTCTTCGCCGATTGGCAGGTTCCGCATGACGCTTAGGCCTCGCTACCACACGTTGCTCGAAGCGCTGCGCCGGCAGTTTCCGCAACCGGTTTCCGATCCGGTTCACGATGCTTATTTCGTGTTCACGATCCTCCGCGCGCTCGACCAAGTCGACGCGCTGAAGTCGCAAACTCCGTTGCTCGGCAAAGGAGATACGCCGACCTATGCCGCGCCCGATTACGCCGCCGCGGTCGAAGCGAAACTCTCGCGGAACGGCACTTCGCTGGAAGCGGTCATCCCGCAACTCGTGAAGCAGTTGGAAGGAATGTTCGTCTGGGGGCATCCGCAGAGCCAAGTGAACGTGATCACGCATCCTTCGATCGCGGCGATCATCGGCGTGCTCCTGGCGTCGACATACAACCCCAACTTATGCAGCGACGAAAGCGGACGAGGGTTCAGCGAAGCCGAAGTCCGCGCTTCGTCTATGGCGGCCGATCTGATCGGCTACGACCCGCGCGCGGCCGGCGGCGTGTTCACTTTCGGCGGCACCGGCTGCCTGCTGTACGGCATGAAGGTCGGCCTAGAGAAAGCCGTGCCCGACGCGATGCAGCGCGGCATTCGCGAGCCGGTCATCGTGCTTGCGTCGGAGCAATGCCACTATGCCGTGCTCAACGCGGCCGGCTGGCTCGGCATCGGGCAGGAATCGGTCGTGCGCGTGGCGTCGCATCTCGACAACTCGGTCGACATTCCGCTGCTGCGCGAGGCCGCGCGCAGCGCGCTGAAGGCCGGGAAACGGGTCGCCTGCATCGTCGCAACGATGGGCTCGACCGACGCCTTCGGCATCGACGATCTCCGCTCGATTCACGCCCTGCGCGACGAGCTTTGCAAGGAATTCGCGCTCGACTACGTTCCGCACATCCACGCCGACGCCGTGATCGGCTGGGCTTGGAGCGTGTTCAACGACTACGACTTCACCGCCAATGCGCTCGGCTTTCGCGGCCGTACGGTGCGCGCTTTGGCGCAGGCCCATCATCGGCTCCGGCATTTAAAGCTGGCCGATTCCGTCGGCATCGACTTCCACAAGACGGGCTACGCCCCTTACATCTCTTCGCTGTTTCTCCTTCGCACGGCAACCGACTTCGGCACCATTGCCCGCGATCGCGCTTCGATGCCCTATCTCTATCAATCGGGCGTACATCATCCGGGCATGTACACGTTGGAGACCAGCCGCAGCGGCACCGGCCCGATGGCGGCGCTCGCCAACTTGCTGATGCTCGGGCGCGAGGGCTATCGAACGCTCCTGGGCCACGTCGTCGAGATGGCCGAAGTCTTGCGCGAGGGTTTGGAATCGCACCCGGATCTCACGGTGCTCAACGGCGACAACGTCGGGCCCGTCACGTTGTTTCGGGTCTATCCGCCCGGGGTCGATACGTTCACGATCAAAGAGCGCGAACGAACCGATCCCGACTTCCGGCCGATGCTCGAAGAATACAACCGGCTCAATCGCCGCGTGTTCGAGCGCGTGCATACGGAAGCGCTCGCCGGGCGCGGCGTTGTGATTTCGATGACCGATTGCTACCGCCGCACCGACTACGGCGCCCCGATCGCAGCGTTGAAGTCGTACGTATTGTCGCCGTTTACCGACGCCGAGCGCATGGCCTCGATCATCGATCACGTCCTCGCAGCGCGCGACGAGTTGCTAAAGTAGCAGGCACGTTCCACGTGCCGTCAGCCACATGGGCCTTAGCGCAACCGAATCCGACTCGTTCACTTAACGACGCAAGCGGCGGACGGCACGTGGAACGTGCCTGCTACTTTGAGGAAATAATTTCGTAGCAGGCTAGCCGGCCTTGGCCGCGCACGTACATCAGACCATGCGCGATCGTCGGCGCGGCCCAGGCCGGATAAGGGAGCAAGCGGGCCGGGCCGAGCCCCGTCGGGTCGGCTGCGCCGTCGACTTTCAACGGCGTGAACTTCGAGACGATGTCGAACTTCTGCGGGTTCACCTTCAACAAATACAAATCGCCGTACTCGGTGAGGCAGATGAAATGCCCGTCGACATACGTGAGCGACGAACGTGTGAGATCCGGCTCGCTCCACATCACGTTGCCGGTCGAAACTTCCACGCACCGTAGTTCCGCATCGTTCGTGTGTCGCCCGCTCGACGCATACAGATATCCCCCGATCTCGATCGCCGTGTTCCAGTGCGTTTGCATCCGTTTATCACGCCGCGCTCGTTGGTCGCTCCACACGACATCGCAACCATCCGGCCGAACCTTGAGCAACACGCTGCCGGGCCCATACGTTTCGGAAATAAACACCTGATTGCCGATCACGACCGGATTCGACGCGTTCACGCTCTCCAAGATTTCGGCCCGCCACGGATAGCGAAAGCTTTCGCGACCGCTGGCAGGGTCGAACGCCCAGAGCCCGCCGCGCGCGAAGAGCAGGCCGTAGCGCCGGCCGGCGATCGAGGCGACCAACGGGCTCGCATAACTCGCCAACTCGTCGCCGGCCTTATACTTCACTACGCCGGTGCGTTTGTCGTACGCCACGATCGCCGTGCCGCCTGGCTTGACCTCGCGC
>JAIOPP010000072.1 GCA_021413845.1 Planctomycetia bacterium
GGCCCGCCGCCAGCGAAGTCAGCAATTCGTATTGCGCGTGCGAGAGGCCGTGACGGCGTACGACGAACTCGCGGCGCGACAAAGCGAGATAGGTGTCGCCGAGATCCGGCAGCGGCACGGCCGAGGGTTCGCTCGCCCCGCGCAAGGCACTGAAATAATCGTCGAGCTCGCAACGGAAGCGGAGCAAGCGAAACGTCGGCAGCGGCGCCAATCGCATCTCGGCGCGCTGCTGCGGTTCGATCGCGGCGAGGTCTTCCGGCGTGAGGTATCCCAGCGTTTCGCCGCCGGGTGCGTCGAAGATATCGTTGATGGCCCGTTCGAGCACGGCGAGCTCGATGATCGGCACGAGCCAAGCGTCGGCCTCGGACGATTGCGGCGACGTCTCTTCGAGATACTGCGGAAAGCGTGCGCCGAGCTTGCCGAGCGTGTAGCTTTGTGAGGGATACGATTGCAAGTAGCCGACCGCGAACGCGTCGAACATCTCATCGCCGAGCGCTGCGCGGAGCATCGGAAAATCTTCGCGCAGGCAATCGAGCAAGCGCGACCAATAGCCGTGCGCATAGACGTTCACGCGCTCTAGGCTCGTCTGCTTCGACGACGGCTCGATCACTTCCGCGATGCCGCCGAGTTGCGTTGTCGTCGCTTCGTCGCTGTGCGCCCCTTCGAGGGCGCCGCCGGGATGCGCGACCACGGCTTGCAGCCAGCGCTCGAGCGCAGCGAGCTTCAAAGGTTGTGTTGGATCCATGACGGGCGACTCGATCTCTTTAGGCGACTTCCGCCACGACATGATGCAGCGGGTGCGCCACCGCGGAAGCGTGCGCGATCGGCTCGGCTCGCGCTGCGGGCTCGTACGACGCCGGCACAGGTTCACGAGCGTCCATGAACTCGCGAGCCTTCAGCACCTCGGCATGCACGACCGGAAACTCCGGGATCGAAGCGTCCCATTCGAGCAGGGTCGCCGCGCCGCCCGTGAGCCGATGTGCCTCGCGATAGAGTTCCCACACCCGATCGACGACCGGCCCGTCGTGCGTGTCGACGATGTGCGTGCCGCAATCGGTATGGCCGGCCAAGTGGAACTGCACCACGCGATCGTGCGGCACGCTGCGAATGTATTCGAGCGGATCGAACTCGTGGTTCACACTCGAAACGTAGACGTTGTTCACATCGAGCAACAGCCGGCAATCGGTCTCGGCCGTGAGCCGCGAGAGGAATTCCCATTCGCTCATGGTCGACGAACGAAACGTCACGTAGCTGCTCGGGTTCTCAAGAACCAACGGCCGTTCGAGAAAGTCTTGCACTTGCCGCACTCGCGCGGCAACGTGCTTCAGCGACTCTTCGTTGAGCGGCAGCGGCAGCAGGTCGTGTGTGTTGCGGCCGGCGACGCCGGTCCAGCAGACGTGGTCGGAGATCCAACGGGCGTCGATCGCGCGAGCGAGGTTGCGGAGCTTGCCGAGATACTCGAAGTCGAGCGGATCGCAACCGCCGATCGACAGCGACACGCCGTGCATGACGATCGGATAACGCTCGGCAAGTTGCTCGAGCACGTAGCGCGGGCGGCCGCCGGAATCGATGAAGTTCTCGGAGATGATCTCCAGCCAATCGACGACCGGCCGTTCGCGCAGCAAGTGCGCGAAGTGGGCCGTTCGCAAACCGACTCCGAGGCCGAGATTCGGGAGGCCCGAATCAGGCGAGGTCGTCGTCGGTGGGTGGTCGTTCGCCATCTGCGAACTATTCCTTCGGCTTCGGCGCGGCCGGGGCAGGGCCGAACTTCTTGCCGGCCTTCTTCATCCGTTCTTCGAAGTGCTTGCGCGCCGTTTCCCAAGCACCGGCATGCATCGGAACCGCACAGCCCCCTTGGCCTTTGCACTCGTTCGCGCCGGCCGTCTTGCCGCAGCCGCCGAGATTCTTGCAATCGTTTTGGCCGCCGCAGGTGTGATGCTTCACGTTCGCGCAGGTGCCTTGCCCGGCGCAGCCGTTCTTCTTGTCGACCGCTTGGCCTTTGCAGGCGTTGAGCCCGCGACAGGCATGCGCTTCGGTCTTGGGAGCGGTCTTGTCGTCTTTCGGCGCATCGGCGGCGACTTCCGCCGGCGCGGAACCGGAAGCCTTCGGCTCGCTGCAGCCGACGGCCGAGCCGGTGACGAGCCCGCCGAACGCGGCCCCGAGAAGTTGATTGAACTGACGACGATCGAGAGGAGAGGAATCCATGGGGGTGTTCCTTGTGTGCGTGCGAGGGAAACGGAAACGTCGGCCCGAGGGGCGACGCCGGTATTGTAGCCTGTGAATGTGCGCCGTCACCCCTTTAAACGCCGACGCTCGCCGATGAGGCATTGCGGTATCGGTCGGTAGTTCCAGACTCCGTTAGGCGGACGGCACGTGGAACGTGCCTGCTACTTTAGGCGATCAACTCCGGGCGGATCCGCGCCGCCGCGTCGTCCGGGCCGATCAGGCGTTGGTCTAAGCCTTGGTACGGATACTTCTGTTGGAATGGGTCGAGGCCGAGCAAGTGGAGCACGGTCGCTTGTAGGTCGCGCACGCCGACCGGATCGCGGGTGATCGCGTAGCCGAATTCGTCGGTCGCGCCGAGGGTCGTCCCTCCTTTCACGCCGCCGCCGGCGAGCCACATCGAATAGCAGTGGGGATGATGATCTCTGCCGAGCGACTTCGAGCCGCCGCGGGCTTCGTTCATCGATGTGCGGCCGAACTCGCCTCCCCAGACGACGAGCGTTTCGTCGAGCATGCCGCGCTGCTTGAGGTCGGTCAGCAGTGCCGAGATCGGCTTGTCGATCTGCGCGGCTTTCTTCGGCAAGTGGACGACGATGTCGTCGCCGGGACCGGTGCCGTGGCAGTCCCAGCCCCAGTCGAAGAGTTGCACGAAGCGCACTCCGCGCTCGACGAGCCGGCGCGCGAGGAGGCAGTTGTTGGCGAACGATCCTTCGCCCGGCTTCGTGCCGTAGGCTTCATGCGTCGCCTTAGATTCATTCGCGATGTTCATCACGTCGGGCACCGCGGTCTGCATGCGGAACGCGAGTTCGTATTGTTCGATTCGGGTTCGCGTTTCCGGATCGCCGAACTCGCGCGACTCGAGCTCGTTCAACTTGTTGAGCGTGTCGAGGCTGCGGCGGCGAACGTCGCGCGACATGCCGGCCGGATCGTTGACGTACAGGATCGGCTCGCCGACGCTCCGGCATTGCACTCCTTGATGCACCGACGGTAGGAAACCGGAACCCCAGAGGCTTTTGCCGCCGGTCGGGTCGGTGCCGCCGGAGACGAGGACGACGAAGCCCGGCAGGTCGGAGTTTTCGCTGCCGAGGCCGTAGGTGATCCAAGAACCCATCGAGGCTCCACCGGCGTTGGCGGAGCCGGTGAAGAGGAAGAGCTCGGCCGGTGCGTGGTTGAACTGATCGGTGACCATCGAGTTGATGAGCGCGATGTCGTCCATCTTCGCGCCGATCTGCGGCAACAATTCGCTGACCCAAGCGCCGCTTTTGCCTTGTTGCTTAAACTTATACGGCGTGCCGAGCATGTTCGGATGCCCTTTGATGAACGCGAAGCGGGCGTTCTTCAACAGCGAGTCGGGGCAGGGCTGGAGGTTGCGCTTCACAAGCTCGGGCTTGTAATCGAACAACTCCTGCTGCGGCGGCCCGCCGGACATGTGTAAGTAGATGACGTTCTTGGCCTGCCCACCTTTAGGAGGCGCATGCACGACATGCGCGCCGGTAGTCGCAGCGGCAGCCGCCGGCTTCGCTTGCGGTTTCGCAGCGCCGGCCCGATCGCCCATAAGCTGCGCGAGCGCTACCGCCCCGAGGCTGAATTTGCCGGCGCGGAGAAACTGCCGGCGAGTTTGTATTTGCAACCGGCGGCCGTGGGGATCATCGAGATTCATCGGAGCATTATCCTCGGGTCAAGACCGCATCGAGATTCAGTAGCACGTTGGCAACGACGGTCCAAGCGGCGGTTTCGGCAACGGCGGCGGAAAGAGTATCGTTCTTCGCTTGCGGTTTCGCGGCCGCTACGGCTTCGCCCGACAACTCACCCGCCGCTTTCGCATCGGAGCGGTAATGAGCGAGCTCGGCAGCGTGCAGCGAGAGGAGCGCGGCGACGTGTTCCTCCGTCGGCGGCCGGCTCGTGCAGAGCCGGAGCGCGAAGCGCGCCCGTTCTTCGGGCGACGAGCCCCCTTCGCGCACGATGCGCCGCGCGATCGCTTGCGCCGCTTCGACGTACACCGGATCGTTGAGCGTGACGAGGGCCTTGAGCGGCGTGTTCGTGCGAATGCGGCGGACCGCGCAGATCTCGCGGCTTGGAGCATCGAACGTCGTCATCGAGGGGTACGGGACCGTGCGCCGCCAGAACGTATAGAGCCCGCGACGATATTTATCTTCGCCGGTGCTCGTCGTCCAAGTCCGTTCCCCGTTGAACGCGGCTTGCCACATGCCGGCCGGCTGCGGCGGGAACACGCTCGGCCCGCCGATCTTACGGCTCAGCAAGCCCGAGAGGGCGAGGGCCTGATCGCGGATCGCTTCCGCTTCGAGCCGCACGCGCGGAGCATGCGAGAGAAGGCGATTGCGCGGATCGCGCGCGAGGGCCGCGGCCGAGGGGCGCGAGGCTTGTCGATAGGTGCGCGAATGCACGATCAACCGGAGCAGGTCTTTCATCGACCAGGGCTGCGCGCGAAGCGCACCGCCGGCCGGCTTATCGACCCCCGTCATGAAGCGCACGGCCAGCCAATCGAGCAACTCGGGATGGCTCGGGAGCGCCCCTTGGATGCCGAAGTCTTCTTCGGTCTCGACGAGGCCGATGCCGAAGAGCTGCGCCCAGAGGCGGTTGACGGCGACGCGGGCCGTCAGCGGGTTGTCGCGCGCGACGAGCCAGCGGGCGAGCGTGAGTCGTGTCGGCGTCGGCTCTTTCGGAATCGGGTGGAACGCCTCGGGAATGCCGGCCACGACCGGTTCGCCGCGCGTCAGGAAGTTTCCTTTGATCAGGATGAACGATGGGCGTTGCTTCTCTTTCGGCAACTCGCGGAAGATCGGCACCGCGACCGGTTGCAGCGCCGCGATTTCTTTCTCATGCGTCCGAATCTGGGCTTTGATTTTCTCTTCTTCCTTGGGGTCGAGCTTGGCCGGTGCGGCCTTTGCCGAATCTTTGCTTTTAGGATCTTTGTCCTTGAGAAGCTCGGCGGCGAGCCCGCCGTTTGCCGGCTTTTTGACCGGTTCCGGAGCCGCAGGCACCGGCACGGGGACCGGGAGCAGCTTCTTTTTCAACGCCTCGATCTTGGCTTGCAGATCGGCCCGGGCGAGCGCGTTCTTCGCTTCGCCGGCATCCGGCACCGGCAGGTTCGGCGACTCGTCGCCGCGATCGGCATCTTCGGTCTGATTGAAAATCGCGAACGCGCGATAGTATTCCTTTTGCGAGATCGGGTCGTACTTATGATTGTGGCACTTCGCACAACCCATCGTCAGCCCCATCCAGACCTGCATCGTGACGTGCGTCCGATCGTTGACGGCTGCGATGCGGAATTCTTCGTCGTCGGTCCCCCCTTCGGTGTTCGTCATCGTGTTGCGATGAAATGCCGTGGCGATGATTTGCTCGGGCGTTGGGTTCGGCAGCAAGTCGCCGGCGATCTGCTCGATCGTGAACCGGTCGTATGTGAGGTCGCGGTTCAGAGCGTCGATCACCCAATTGCGATAGGGCCAGATGTTCAAGCGGAGCGGGTCGGAGCCGTAGCCCCGGCTATCGGCATAGCGCGCGAGATCCAACCAAGGCCGCGCCCAACGTTCGCCGAAAGCGGGATCGGCCAACAAGCGCTCGACGTATTTCGTATAGGCATCCGGCGACTTATCGGCGAGGAACTTATCGACTTCGGCGATCGTCGGCGGGAGGCCGCGCAAGTCGATGCTCAGCCGACGAGCCAGCACGTAGCGATCGGCATCGTCGTTCGGCGCGAGGTTTTCGGCTTCGAGCTTGGCGAGAATGAATCGATCGAGCTCGTTCAACGACCACGCCGTGTTGCGCACCGCAGGGAGCGGCTCGGCTTGCGGCGCGACGAAAGCCCAATGCTTCGCATACGAGCCCCCTTGCGCGATCCAGCGGCGCAGGATCTCGACTTGTTCGCTCGACAGCGCTTTGCCGTGCTTCGCCGGCGGCATGCGCACGTCGGCGTCGGTGCTGGTCACGCGGGCCAGCAACTCGCTCTGTTCCGGCTTGCCGGCCACGACCGCTCGTTCGCCGCTGGGCAACTGGGCGAGAGAACCTTCGAGCACGTCGAGCCGAAGGCCGGCTTCGCGATGTTCGGCGTCGGAGCCATGGCAGGAGAAACAATTCTTCGCGAGGATCGGCAACACGTCGCGAGCATAACTTACCGGCGGCGAACCGGCGGCGGGCTTCTCGTCGGCCGGGGCCGGCGACACGCCGAGCAGCGCTAGGCCGAGCACCGGCACGAAGCGGAGGGAACGTAAAACGGAACAAGGCATGGGGATGACCTGGAACGGCACGGTGGGACGATCGGGACATTGGCCGGAAAAAGGTTGCCCGAAAATGTGGGCCCGAAAGGGGAGACCGATATTATGATCGGCCCCGCCGCGGATGTACACCGAAACCGCGCGGAGAGTCGGGAAACGACGCGAGATCAGGCGGGTTTGCGCCGCTCAGGCGGCTCGTCGAAACGAGACGGCTTGCGAAGCGGCCCGTTTTACGCCGGTCCAACAAAGAAACAGGCCGGGCGTTTGCTGCTGCGGGCCTACGGGGAGGGGCTCGCAAGTGACGTCGTCGCAGTCTTTCGCCAGCCATGCGCTGACGCACTCGGGCGTGAACCAGCGCTCCCAAGCTTCCGTGACGGAAAGAGCTTGGAACCGCGCGTCTTTATCGATCACCACGACCCGACCGCCGGGGCGGACGATGCGGCACAACTCCGCGACCGCACGTTCGGGAACCAGGGCATGCTCGAGCGCTTCGACACAGCATGCTCCCTCGTAACTTTCATCGGCAGCCGGAAGGTGGAGCAAATTGCCGGCGACGGACGTTGCCCGGGGCGGGAGTTTCTCCAGGAGGCGCGGCGCGGGATCGATGCCGGTCAGGCGGAGCGCGGGATGGCGCGCGGCGAGGCGTTCGAGATACCGGCCGGTGCCGCAACCGACGTCGACGAAGGAAGCGTCCGAGCCGAATGTGTAGGCGATCTTGCCGATGACCCGATCGACGGCGCGGAGCCGTTCGTCGTCGGCCATGAGAGGGGCGGCAAAACTTTTTGGGTCGCGCGTGAGGGTGGCGTCGTTAAAGCGATCGGCGACTTGCCCGGCTGCGGCATCGAGAAAGTATTTTGCCGTCCAAGCAGAGCTGGAACGCGGGAAGTAGGCGGCGCCGCGGCCCCAACTTCCGGTCCAGGAACCGTCGTCGCGCTGTCGGCCGGTAAGGCACGTCATCGCATGGTCGCCGGCCTCGCGCCGGCCGCTGCGAAACCAGAGGGCGGCGTAGTGCGCGAGCCCGGCGGAAGAGGTCCACGGATGCACGAGATCGGTGGGGAGCGCGCCGTCGGTGGTTTGCATCGCGGCCGTTTCATCGAGCGCGCGCCGGGCGACTAAGCCGCAACGCTCGTCGAAAGAAGCGAGATTCAGAAACGCCTCGATGCCGTGCGCGGCGATGTGCGATTGCGCGTTGGGACGGGCCGAGTCTTCGGTTCGCAGGATGCGGCCGACGGCGCGACCGACCGCATCGCGCCAAGCCGGCACGTTCCAACGCTTCGCCCAATCGGCGAGGACGCCGAAGCCGACGAGATGCACGATCGGCGGAGCCCAACGCTCGAACGATCCGCCGCTTGCCGAGAGTCGGATGGCGCCGTCGTCGCCGACCCGGCCGGCGAGATAACAACAGGCGCGTCGCAACGCGGCTTGCGCTTCCGGAAGCGCCGTGGGTTCGGCATCGAGCAGCGCTCCCCAAGCGCGCGCGGCTTGGGCCGTGTTGAAGAGGGAACCGTGGAGCAGGCCGGCGTCGGGAAGGGAGCCGTCGCGTTTTTGCAGCACGATCAGGCGGCGGGCGAAACGAATCGCGAGTTCCGTCTCGCCGAAGGAAAAGAACGTCGCCACGGCGGCTGCCGACAGGCCTGGGCAGATCGCGGAACTACCGCAAGTCGGCGAGATCCCGTCGCCGTCGCCGGCGAGATCGCGCAACCAACGCAACGCCGATTCGGCGGCCGGCGGGCGATCGCCGACCGTGATCGAATGCCATAAGCGCCGCGCTCGGCGACCGACGGCATCGGAGAAGCGAGCAATCAACCTCGGCCCGGCGTGCGATGTGCCGCGCATGGGTGAGCCTGCGAAATAAAGTTGTTAGTTGAGGGTGAAGTGGTGCGAGACGTACTGCGGGCTAGCGAAGCAAATCTCGTTGAGCGGCGGCCAGGGCCGTGGTTTTCGGAACGACGAGGACGACTTCTCCATGACGGCGAAGAAAGCGGGGGCGACGTACGGGAATGTCGGGCACCGATTCCAATGCGGCCGAGAGGTCGCCGAGATGTTCATCGCGCGTCACGATGCAAGCCCCCGGCAATCGCCGGAGCGCCGCGTGAAGATCTTCCGAAGTATGGACACTTGGAATCTCGCGACGGGCATAGAAGATCAACGTCGGCTCATAGTGACGGAAGCCGATCAGCGGTGCGCCGGGGCCGGCGATTTCGTGCGCCGCGCGGACGATTTGCGGGCTGGTCGTGTGCAGACTGATGCGACCGGCGGCGACGGCGACGAGCGACGTCGTGAACGTGACGGCCATCAGCGCGAACGCCGTCGGCACGCGATACGCGAAGGGGCTGCCGACGGGAGCGCGGTTGGCGAGCGCGACGAGCGCGATGGTTCCGAAGATCAGCGAAATGCCTAGAGCGCCGAGCCACTGTTCGCCGGGCAAGAGGTACGTTGCCATGATCGGCAGAGCAACGGCGAGCGTCACGCCGATGATCGCGGGCGTATAGAGCGCGCAGCGGAACCACACTCGCGGCACCAGCGCCGGGCTGCGTAGGTATTCATCGATGAGCTTGCCCGTGAGAAGGGCGAGCGCGGGATAGCAGGGGAGGATGTAGCTGGGGAGTTTCGTGCTCGCGAGCGAAAAGAAGCCGATATAGAGCCCGGCCCAACAGGCGAGAAACGTGTCGGCGTTGCGGTCGGGATTCGGGGCGCCGAGTTGCAAGCGACGAATGAGCCGATAGATGCCGATCGGCAAGAGGCACGACCAGGGGAAGAAGCCGATCAGCACCGCTATCGCGTAGTAGAAGATCGGGCCGCTGTGCCCTTCCATCGCACCGGTGAAGCGAGCGACATTGTGTTTGCCGAGAAAACCGACGAGCCACTGGCCGTCGGTCTTGATGCCGACGGTGACGTACCACGGCAAGGCGACGAGCGCCAGTACCGCGATCGCGGTAAGGGGGCGGAGTGACTGCGCTACGGCGAAGATTCTGCGCACGGCCAAGGTTTGCGCGACTTGCCGCACGACGCGTCGATACCATTTCAGATCGCCGGCGGCGGAATCGGCGAGAGCATGTTGCTGTGCGCGGCACAGAAGAAACAGCCCTAGGATGCCGCCGGGAAGGACGACGCCGACCGGGCCTTTGGCTAACACCGCGAAGCCCATCGCGGCATACATGGCGCTATAACCGCCGCGTGCTAACGGGCCTGTCGTCGACGTTGCGGATTGCGGAATGCCGACCCCGCCGAAGCGGACGAAGAGATAGAGCGTGAGCGTGATGCAGAAGATGAGCGTCGAGTCGGGAGTGGCGGCGCGTCCGCTCACGCCGAACATCAAGCAAGTGGCGATCGCGAGTCCGGCCCAAAGCCCGACTTCGGCGCGATAGAGAAGTCGGCCGAGGTGGTAGGTGAGCAGCGAAGTGCCGACGGCCAACGTCGCCGACCAAAAGCGGGCCGCGAACTCCGTCACTCCGAACGCTTTGTAGGAGAGGAGCATCAGCCAATAGAGCAGGATCGGCTTGTCGGTGCGGAGCGCGTAGTTGAATTGCGGCACGGACCAGTTGCCGGCCTCGAGCATTTCGCGAGCGCATTCGGCGTTCTTCGGCTCGTCTTCATCCCAAAGATAGGGAGTGCCTAAAAGCGTAAAGAAGACGACGACGGCCGCCGCCGCAACGCATAGCTGATCACGCACTTCCCTGCGCATAACTTCCGGCTTTCAGATTTTTGCTGATCGCCGCTCGCGAAGCGCGAACATCCTGCGCGCGCACCCGAGTCGGACGAGGCGAGCATGGTATGCGGGAAGACATCGCGTAACAACGCGAATATTTGTCGTATCGAGGCGGGCCGCCGGCATGGCCGGCAATGAATAGCAAGAACCGGCTTACTCCTCCCCCGCATTGCTCTTGGTCGGCATTCGCGATGTCGATAAAGTCCGCCGCTCTTCCGCCGCGGGTTGCATGCTTGCGACTTCATCGCTTCGTCCTTAGGCCACGGTATGCTGAAATCTTCATGCTGAAATCTTCGCTGAACTCCGGTCGAACAACTCGCGAGTCGTCGTCGACGACGAACCATTCGCGAGCGAGTGACGGCGTCGTGCCCGTTCGTCCGGCTTGGGCTTATCCGAAGCGGGGGATCTGGATCGCGCTGCGCTGGCCGTTGTTGCTATTCGCGTTGGGAGCGATCGCGATCCCGACGGTCGATCGTCCGATGGCGGTTCAAGACTTTCATACCACGCTGCCGCGCTTCGTCGCGCAGGTGGTGAATCACACCGAAATGTTCGGCAGCGGGGCCGGGGTGCCGTTCTTTCTGGCGGCCGTCTGGATGCTCGATCCGGCGCGCCGACGCATGCTGCCCCGCTTGGCGTGCGCCAGTTGGGGAGCGGGAATCGCGGCCAATCTCGTGAAACTCTGCGTCACGAGGCAACGCCCGTTCTATTGGATCGGAGTCGGCTCCGGGGGGATCGGCGAGCAGTTCGGCGATTGGTTCCCGTTGGCAGGCAACGGGAGCGCGAACCAGAGCTTTCCTTCCGCCCACACCGCCACGGCCGTGGGCCTTGCGCTGGGGCTGACGGCACTTTATCCGCGCGGCGGTCGGTTCTTCGGCGCGCTCGCCGCGCTCGTGGCTCTGCAACGATCCGTCGGCGACATGCACTTCATCAGCGACACACTCTTCGCTTCCGGACTGGCGATGCTCGTCTGCTTAGTGCTCTATCGCTATCCCGGCTGCGCTCGCGCGTTCGAGCGCTTCGAAGCGGGGCCAAGTCGTGTCGAGGGGCCTGCGGAAACGCGTCGGGCTGCGTGATTACCTAGGGCACCCGCGCTTCCCGACGCACCTGGCGAGCGCCCTAGCGATTCTGAGCGGGCTTGAGAGCGGTCTCGTACTTGCCGCGGAGGTTTTGCAGCTCCGCATAGGCTTTGACGAACGCGTCGCGGCCGATCGAAGTCTCGACTTCACGCGTGATAAGTACCCAATCGGCGGCGCTCGAGATCGTCAGGAGCAACGCCCCGACTTCGACCGCCAGCTTGTCCCCTTCGGTCGTTTCGAAGTGGATCATCATCTTGCCGGCATGCGTGGCCGACATCTTCTCGACCACGCTCGCTTGAATCTTCCAAAGCTTCGAGGCTTCCACGATCTTCGCTTCGTCGAGCTTGCCCAATTGCATCTTGCGGGTCATTTCGATGACGAGCTGATCGGCCTTCGCCGCTTGTTCGGCGAGCGGAAGCTTATGGATCGAACGGAACTCCGCTTCCCAATCGCGAATGAGTCCGACCAGCAAGGCGTCGTCGCCGACCGTCGTGCGTAGCTTGCGGTAGACTTCGAACATGCGCAACCGATGGCCGAGATAATCGACGAGGTCGACCGCTTCGGTCTCGGTGCCGTTGAAGAGCCGTTCGTGGAGTCCGTCGTGGACGCGTTTGAGGAAGGCGACCGCTTCGGCGCGGCGGGCGGCTTCGTCGATCGAGCATTCTTCGCTGACGAGATATTTGCGAACCGGGCCCCAGAAGTCTTGGGAGTCTTGAATCGCACCGGTCAGGTGGTCGGGAGAAATCGTGATGCCGTGGTCGTGCGTCGTCGGCAAGTCTTGGGCTTGCAAACCGGAAGCCATGCTACAGATCAGACCGAAAGCGAGCGCAAACGACGAGAAACAGCGCATACGTGAAGACTCCGATAACGCCGCGAACGGCGCGCAAGATTTGGGGAAGAGGCGACGGGCCGAACGTCGCCGGCAAAGTAAGAGATCGGACGATCGACGATGCCGGCAAAAATGAAATCCTCATGTCGGGCGCAGCTTGCGGGTTTTTGCCAAGCGTTAGAATCGTTACGCCGGCACCCTGTTGCTCCCCGCCGACAAGCGCGCTGCGGAGAGAACCGCGTCGCGCCGTTTTTTCGATACCGAAAGCGGGGGCTTTACGGGTAAGATCGTGGCTCATCGAAGCAACGCAAAGTCCCCCTGATCGACAAACTCCACCCCCTAGCAACTAAGAACCCTATGCGACACGCTCCCATCGACGCCTCGCTCTTCAACCAGAATCGGGCCAAGCTTGCCGCGCTGTTGCCGGCCCGAGCCGTGGCCGTCGTCAATGCCAACGACGTTCCGCCGACGAACGCCGACGGCTCGCTGCCGCTCGTCGCCAACTCCGACTTGTTTTATCTGACCGGCATCGAACAAGAAGAGTCGCTGCTGGTGCTATCGCCGAACGCCGTCGACGAGAAGCTGCGCGAGGTGCTCTTTCTCCGCGAGCCCAACGAACACTTGAAGATTTGGGAAGGGCACAAGCTCTCGAAGGCCGAAGCGACCGCGATCTCCGGCGTTCGGACGGTGAAATGGTTGAGCGACTTGCGCGGCACGCTGCACAACATGATGTGCGACGCCGAGGAAGTGTTTCTCAATTCGAACGAACACAAGCGAGCTTCGGTCGACGTCGAATCGCGCGACGAGCGCTTCATCGCAGATTGTCGGCGCCGATATCCGTTGCACACCTACCGTCGGCTCGCTCCACTGATGCACCGGCTGCGCGTCGTGAAGTCGGCGGCGGAAATCGCGCTGCTCAAGGAAGCGGTCAGGATCACCGCTCAAGGTTTCGCTCGCGTCGCGAAGTTCGTGAAGCCCGGAACGACGGAGTATGCGATCGAGGCGGAGTTTGCGCATGAGTTCGTGGGCAATCGGGCGAAGTTCGCCTATACGCCGATCGTCGCCTCGGGCGCCAACGCCTGTACCTTGCACTACATCGCCAACGATCAAGTTTGCGCCGACGGCGAACTATTGCTGATGGACGTCGCCGCGAGCTATGCCAACTACAATGCCGACCTCACGCGCACGATACCCGTCTCCGGACGTTTTACGGCGCGACAGCGCGCCATCTACGATGCCGTGCTGCGCGTGATGCGCGCTTCCATCCAAGGGGCGACCGTCGGCAAGCTCCATCGCGATTGGACACGCGAATCGCAACTGATGATGAACGACGAGCTCTTGCAGCTCGGGCTCATTACGGCCGACGACGTGAAGAAGGCACCGACCGACGAGCCGGCTTGCCGAAAGTATTTCATGCACGGCCTCGGCCACCCGCTCGGGCTCGACGTACACGACGTCGGCCCGATGCACGAGCCGTTTGCCGAAGGGTGCGTGCTGACGGTCGAGCCGGGGATCTACATCCCGGAAGAAAAGATCGGCATTCGGCTGGAGAACGACATCGTCGTCACGGCGAACGGCCCGATCGACCTGATGGCCGATGTGCCGGTGGATGCGGAAGCGATCGAGGAGTTGATGAACGCTTAGGCCGCATTTCGGGGGAATGGTTTTGCTATTCGTCCCGGTTTCGCTTCAACCATTGAGAGCCGTTTGTCGGACTGGCAGTGAGAACAGTGATCTCGATCAGTCGCAACGCTTCGCTGATAAGCGATTCAAACTCAGCACGCGTTGTGAATTGCTCGACTGTGTCTTCGATTTTCGTCCAACTGTCATCTGTAAAAAATGTGGTTCGAATAAGAACCGTTTCATCGTTAAATATGAACTCGAGTTTGGGTTCGCCTTGATCCGGATACGGGAACTCGTAGGTGAAGTTCCCGCCGTCACCGAATCGTTTTCTGAGTTGCGTAAAGACAGCAAGCCATTGCCCGATGCATGCGTCGTTTAAGTCCCAGTATCCGAAGTTGTGAAACGGTGTGCCGCGATTCGGCTGAATAATCAAGCAGCCGTGAATATGGTCGAGTAATTCTAACTCGGTGAGCGGCCGCCTTGAAAAGTTCGGTGTCTGTTTAATACAGGCTAAGTCTCTTAGCTCGACAGGCATTTCTTCGTCATTCGGATTTTGATATTCGTCGCTTGGAAGCCAGCTATTCAGGCGTTGCCGCATCGCCATTCTAGCTATCATCCGGCAGATGCGGCTTCAGCGCGTCGGGATGCCCGCCGGTGCCGTGATTCTTCGCACTGATGATCGACGCGGCGATCGAGACGCCGAGCAGCGCGACGATCGTGCCGAGCGAACCCCACCACGGCACGATCTTCTCTCCTTCGGCGACCCAGTGAAAATGATGCGCCGCATACTCGCCGCACATCTTCACGCCGACGAAGACGAGGATGGCGCTGAGCCCGTAACTGAGGTAGCGGAACATGTCCATCATGCCGGCGAGCAAGAAGTAGAGTGCGCGGAGGCCGAGGATCGCGAAGACGTTGCTCGTGAAGACGACGAACGTGAAGTACGAAGCCTTGACGTTGACGAGGCCGAAGATCGTCGGCACGCTATCGATCGCAAATAAGACATCGGTGCTTTCGACGACGAGCAGCACTAGGAACAACGGCGTGACGCAAAGTTTCCCTTCTTCGCGCGCGAAGAAGTGGCTGCCGTGCTCTCCCTTGGCGACGCGGAAGAGCTTACGCGAGATCCGTAAGATCGGGCTGTGTTCGGGATCGACTTCTTCTTCGCTCTTGAAAACGAGCTTCACGCCCGTGTAGACCAAGACGAGGCCCAGCAGCGGCAACAACCACTCGAATTGCTTGATCAACACGTTGCCGACGAGGATGAACGTCAGTCTTAAAACGACCGCCCCGAGGATGCCCCAGAACAGAACCCGATGTTGATACTTCATCGGGACGCGGAAGTAGCTGAAGATCACGGCGAAGACGAAGACGTTGTCCATCGACAGCGCCCACTCGGTGAGATAGCCGGCGAGGAACTCACCTCCGGCCGAACTCCCTTGCCAGGCCCAAACGAGGGCGTTGAACGCCAAGGCCAGCGCCAACCACACGACCGTCCAGATGCCGGCTTCGCGCATCGTCGTTTCGCGCGAATGACGATGGAACACGCCGAGATCGAGGACGAGCATCGCGAAGACGAACGCCGCGAAGGCACCCCAATGCCACGGCAGGATCTCGCTGCCCGCTGGCGCTGGGGGGACCACGTCGACGGCAAAGAGCGTGAAGGACCAAGGAATAAGAGAATTCAAAGCCGAGCCCTTCCTGCGGAGACGAACGGAACACGTACGGAGCACGAACGACAAAAACGGGATTCGCCCTCGCTTCGCAAACGCGCAGCCGGCGACGAGCGACCATCATACTCAGCGGCCGGCGGCATGGGCAACCGCCCGACGGAGCGAAACTCGCCGCGAAAAAACAACTTAAACCAACTTAATAGCGAGGTAGGGGAGCCGCACGGGAACGGTGCGCGTTAAATCGTCGCTTGCCACTGCTTATAAAAGTAGAAGGCCGCGAGGCTGAAGCCCATCGCGATGACGAAGCGGCGGATGAGAACTTTCGGCAGCCGGCGCGAATAGTGCGCCGCCGCATAACTGCCGAGGCAGCCCGCGACGGCCATCGGCACGGCGAGCGACCAATCGACCTTACGTTGATAGATCCACACGACGACCGACGCGCCGTTGATGCAGGAGCCGAGCAGGCTCTTCAAGCCGTTCATGGCGTGAATGTCGGACATTCCCATCATCGCCAGCGCCGAGAGCATGAGAATGCCGATTCCTGCGCCGAAGTACCCGCCGTAGATTCCGACGACGAATTGAAACAGGATCACGCCGGCGACCGCCGCGCCGTGATGCCGCTCGGCCGGTCGCTCGCTTACGGGAGCGGTTTCTTTTTTCTTGCCGATCCCCATCCAGCCTGCGATGTACGGTTGCAGCGTGAAGAGCGAGGCGGCGGTAAGGATGAGCCAAGGGACCAAGCGCGCGAACAGTTCCTTCGGCAACTCCGTGACGAGCAGCGTCCCGCCGATTCCGCCGACGATGCTCGGCGGGATCAGCTTCGCCGACCAATGGGCATACAAAGCAAATTCGCGTCGCAAGCCCCACAGCGCGGCCATCGAAGCGGGGAACAGCGCGACGGTGCTCGTGCCGTTGGCGAGTACGGCTGCCGCACTGCTATCGTGCGTGCGGCTGAGGATTGCGATCAACGTCGGGAACGTCAGCAAAGTTCCGCCGCCGGCCACGGCATTGATCCCACCGGCCAAGGCCGCGGCCGCGCATAAAAGTAGATAGTCGAGCGTCGTCATGAGGCGGCACTAAGTCGAAGGCGTGGGGCAGGGAGGAAGTGCTCAATGATAAGTGATAACTGCTCAATGGAGGAGGCGTTCGGCAGAATCGATTACCTCGCTAGCAACCGACTCCGCCGCGGTTGCTGTTGCGTCGGTCGGCGAGGATGCGTTATATCGTCCCCCCACGGAAATCGGCGTACGAACTCTTCCGTTTCCATCTCCCTGACGTCGACTACTTCAAGGATACCGACCGAATGTCGCTTAGCAGATTCTTTACCGCCGCGCTGGTCGTCGTTGCTATTTCCGCTGCGGCATTCTCCGAAACGCCAGCTCCCACTTCGCCGGCAACTCCAGCGACGAATTCCGCCACACCGACTTCCACGACACCGACTTCCACGACAACGACTCCCGCGGCGACAACGCCTGCTGCCGCATCAGTCACAGCGACTCCGGTTACCGTATCCGCTACAACGACCACGACGACGAGCTTGCCGGCAGTCGTCGGGCTCGACGATACCGATGCCGCCGCCGATGCCGTGAGCGAGACGTTTCTGACGCTCACCTTGGCGTATCTGAACCAAAGCTATCTCGGGGCCGGCATCTTCGCCGACACGATCGCTTCCGAAGCGTACGAAGCGAATGAGTCCGACGAACTACTCGGCGCACAAGTCGCGCTGTCGCAGCAAGTCGAACAACAGATGCAAGCCCTTGCCAAAGCCCCCGGACACGATCGCGACGATCTCGAAGTGATCGAAGGTTTCATCAAGGTGGCCCAGTTGAATCGCATCCAATGGGAAACCTTGCGCGATGTGCTCGGCGGCAACGAAGCCAAGTCGAAAATTTGGGAAGAAGTTCGCGACTCGATGTTCAAGGAGCTCGAAAAGTACGCCGCCGACGAGCCCGCCATCCAAAGCGCCACGCCGACTCCCCCGACAACCGGCCCAGCGACCGGCCCTGCGACAACCACGGCTCCTGCCAACGAAAAGCCGACGACCACCCGTCCGCCGGCCGGTCCGGTGCAAGAGCCGGCCAAGAAATAGTCGAGCCGGCCGCAGGCTGCGTACAGCGTCTATTTCAGCGAGACCGATCGTGTTAAAATCGTGCCGACGATTCTAACCGCACGGAACATCTCGCCTCGAAGGACGACGCAATCGTGAGCAACCTACAGTCGGTCTTGATCGCAGGAACTTGGCGCAAGTCCGAAGCGTCGGGCACATTCCAATCGGCGAACCCGCAAACGGGCGAGAAGCTCGCCGAGCTGTATCCGATCAGCACGTGGTCCGATTGCGAAGCCGCGCTGGCCTCGGCCGCGGCGGCGTTTCAGCAATTGCGGGCCTTGCCTCCCGCGCGCATCGCCGCCTTCCTGCGCGCATTCGCCGATCGCCTCCAAGCTCGCGGCGAAGAGTTGGCGAAGGTCGCCAACTTAGAAACCGGCTATCCTGTGAAACCGCGGCTCTTCGATGTCGAGCTGCCGAGCACGATCGGCCAGCTTCGACAAGCCGCCGCGGCCGCCGAAGAAGAATCGTGGAGCGTCCCGACGATCGACTCGAAGCTCAACATTCGGGCACGCTTCGAAGCTCTCGGGCCGGTCGCGGTCTTCGGGCCGAACAACTTTCCGTTCGCCTTCGGCAGCGCTTCCGGGGGAGACTTCGCAGCCGCGATCGCCGCAGGTTGTCCGGTTATTGCGAAGGCGAACACTTCGCATCCCGCGACCACGCGCCTGTTGGCGGAAGAAGCGCAAGCCGCCGCCGTCGCCACGGAAATGCCTGTGGGAACCATCCAATTGCTCTATCGCACGTCGCACGCCGACGGGGAACGTTTCGTTGCCGATCCGCGACTCGGCGCGATCGCTTACACGGGCAGTCGCAACGCCGGCCTGAAGTTGAAAGCTGCCGCGGATTCCGTCGGCAAGCCGATCTACTTGGAACTGTCGAGCGTGAACCCGGTCGTCGTGTTGCCCGGCTGCTTGGAAGAACGGGGCGACGCCTTGGTCGATGAGTTTACGACCAGTTGCTTGATGGGAACGGGACAGTTTTGCACGAACCCCGGGCTTGTGTTGCTCGTGGCCGGGCCGAAGACGGAGAGCTTCATCGGCGCAGTGGCGAAGAAGTTCGAGGGGGCTCCGGTCGGGGCGCTGTTGTCGAGCGGCGTGGCCGATTCCTTGGCGCACGGGGTCGCCACGCTCGCGAAAGCGGGAGCCAAGCTGCTGGCCGGCGGAAAAGTTTCCGATGCCGCGGGCTTTCGCTATCAAAACACGTTGCTCACGGCGACGGCTGCCCAGTTCATCGCCGACCCGCATGCGCTGCAAACCGAATGCTTCGGCAATCAATCGTTGTTCGTCGTTGCGAAAGACGTCGCCGAGCTGATCGCGGCGCTTAAGTGCCTTGAAGGGAACCTCACCGGCTGCGTTTATTCCGACACGAAAGGGAGCGACGACGCGGCCTACGATCAACTGGTCGGGCCGTTGCGCGAGCGGGTCGGTCGGTTGCTCAACGATAAGATGCCGACCGGCGTCGCCGTCTCGGCGGCGATGAACCACGGTGGGCCGTTCCCTGCTACCGGGCATCCCGGCTTCACGGCCGTCGGCATTCCGGCGGCGATTCATCGCTTTGCGATGTTGGCTTGCTACGACAACGTGCGCGAGCATCGGCTGCCAGCCTCGCTCAAGAATAAAAACGTGAGCGGCAAGACGTGGCGGCTCGTCGACGGCAGTTGGTCGCAAGCCGACGTCGCCGCCGGCTAACGATCGAAGCTTACTCGGCCGTCGCGTATTCGAGCTCGTCCGCCGCGTCGTGATCGGCTTGCGTTTTCGCGCCGGGATAGCTTCCGTCGCGCTCGACGGCTCGCCGCGAAAACAGCTCCAACAGCCGCACGCGAAGATAGCGCGGGATCCGATGCGCAATGTAGCGCATCCAGCTCGACCAGCGCGGCGCGATGATCGAGACATATTCGGTCGGCAACGGAACGGCGCGCCAGTGGGCCTTATAAGGTTCGTCGCCGCGCAGCAGATCGTAGGTTGCGAAGCCGTCGTCGATCGCTTGCCGAATGATCGCGATGCCGGCGAGCCGGCCCGGCTCTTGGCCGATTTGATCGGGGTCGAGTCCTGCTTGGTAGGCGTAGACGGCGTCGTCGCCGACGAGATGGTATTCGGCCGCCGCAGGTTTGCCGTCGAGCTCCAGCCAGTGCATGCGCAACCGGCCGCACGCGAGCATGCGGCGCGTCGCCTCTTCGTGGAACGTGGCGAATCGTTTCGACCGAAAGCTTCCCGCATCTCCGAGACTCTGTCGCCGGCGCTGATGCAAGTCGACGAAGATCGGCCAGGCGATCTCGAGATCGGCGGTCGTTCGTACCGTGTGCCAGCGTGCGCGATCCGTATCGAGTACGTTGCGAGCCAGACGGCGAAGCTGCTTTCGATGCGATTTCGAAAGGGTCGCTAGATAGGCTTCGTAGCCGTTGGGTAGCGAAAGTTGCCACGGGCCGGTTCCGCGCCGGCGCTCGATCCGCGTGCCGTGGCGATGCATCTCGACGAGCAGTGCGGCGATCATCGGATCGTCGCCATGCGCGCCGTTGAGCTCGATCCGGTCCCAATGTTCGCCGGTCTCACGATGCAGGGGCGATTCGCAAAGCGTCGTGCAAAGGAATTCGCCGACCGCCGCGGCGACTTCTTTCGCGAAGTCCTCATGCGCGAGGAGCGTAAGATGGTCGGAACAAACTTCCCCCGACCCGAGAAACCGCACGACTCTGCCGGCGATCGGCGAGCATTCAACGAAGAACGGCGCGAGCCCGACCAACTCCCGTTCGGCTTCCTCCCCGTCTATCGAAGCGGCTTCGACGGCGATCACGAACAACTCGCGGCGTACGCGGTCGGCGGCGTCGCGCGGGCCGTAGTGCTTCCACCACGTCAACAGCCACGCTGGTTCACGAAACGGCACTCCGCCGGCAATTGCATGCCAAGCAGGTTCGAGACGTTTCAATTCCGCAAGATCGCGGATGAGGCGGAGGGTGAGGTTGGGCATGCGGAAATGTTGCTTTTTCTCACGGAAATGCAAGCTCGTAGCCGGCATCGACGACGCTCGAACCGCAAGTCGCTACGACCGTAACGATCGGCATAGAAGTCAGCGGAGACGTCGCGCGGACGTTCTGCGACCTATGGTTTCGCACACTATCTCGTAGTTCCGCACCACCGCAAACGCCATTCGTTATGGACCCGCTCCTACTCTTCGCCGCCGCCGTGGGTCTCGTGTGGGGCGGGGTGGTGATGCTGCGCGGATCGTTGATCACGGCGAGTCTCGGAGTGCTGCTCGCCGTTTGTTGCTTTGGATATGAGTTCGTGCATTTCGACGTCGGGCCGTTGCCGCTGACGATCGATCGCCTCCTGCTCGGTCTCGTCATCGGCATGCTCGTCGTTCAGCGAACGCTCGGGCTCACGGAGCCGAAGCCGCTGAACAAGGCCGACGTGACGCTCATCGCCTTCGTCGGCTATCTGTTCGTCAGTATGTTGTGCAGCGATTGGCAAGGCTTCCCGAAAGGGCAAGTCGGACCGCTCTGGCGTTGGGTCGGCGGCTATTTCACGCCGCTCATTCTTTATTGGGGAGCGAAGCAATCGCGCTGGACCGATCGAACGGCCGGCATCGTGCAAGGCAGCCTCGCGATCTTCGGAATCTATCTCGGCGTTACGGCTGTCTTGGAAATCACGCAGCAATGGTCGTTCGTGTTTCCCGCGTACATCGCCGATCCTAAGATCGGCCTGCACTACGGCCGTGCTCGGGGCCCGATGGTTCACGGCGTGAGCTTCGGGCACTATATGGGAGTTTGCCTACTGGCGGCTTGGCTCTGGATCGGGCGACTGCACCCGCTCGGCCGGGGCGTGATGATCGCGACGTTACCGGTTTACTTCGCCGGCGTCTTCTTCAGTTACACGCGCAGCGTGTGGATGGGGACCGGCCTCGGGCTCTGCACGTTGCTGTTGATGACGTTGCAGGGGCGGGCGCGGAACCTCGTGATGGGAGGCATCGCGGCGGCGGGGATTCTCGTCGGTGCTACGCAGGCTGATAAGATCGTCGGCTTTCAGCGCGAGCAATCGGCGGCCGATACGGCGGAGTCGGCGAATATGCGCGTCGGCTTTGCGTATGTGTCGTGGATGATGTTTCAAGACCGGCCGTTGTTCGGCTTCGGCTTCGGGCGCTTCCCGCTCGACAAGCTGCCGTATCTCGACGATCGCGCGACCGATCTGAATCTCGAAAAGCTGCGCCCTTACGTTCATCACAATACGTTTCTCAGCTTGCTCACCGATACGGGCCTGTTGGGCCTCGGCTTGTTTCTGATCGCGATGCTGCTCTGGATTCGCAACGCTTGGGTCGTGTATCGAGCGCCGGCCTCGCCGGAATGGGCCCAGCGCCAAGCGGTGCTCATGCTCGGTGCGCTCGGCGTGTATGCGTGCCAGTTGATGTTCCACGAACTGAGCTATACGCCGATCGACAACTCGCTCGTGTTCTTCCTCGCCGGCACCGCTTCGGCGCTGGTACCGCAGCGCAAAGCCGTCGCGAAATCGGCAAGCGTAGCGTCGGCCGTCGCTTATCAGGATCGTGGTTCGCTGGCGATTTCGCGGTAAAAATACCAACATCGCAAGTTTATGATCCGCCCGCGCTGCCGGCAGATCGCACCGTGCGCCAATTGGCATTGTAAGTTTTTCTCACTCTCGGCATCATCCCGCTCCCTTCGACGGAGCCTGGATGGGTGAAGTCGCCGAGGGCTCGAGTGGCACCTAGTCGTGCGACTCGAAAGTGTCGCGAGCATGGATGTGAGCGACACACAAAACGGACGGTGAATCCAGGGAGGGATTCCAGCATGTTGATTCAAGCGGCTCTCATGGTCTGCGCGCTCGGCGGCTCGCCGCTGCAGCAACAACCGGCTTCGCAAGAAACCGTGCTTCTCGATTTCACCGCCAGCTGGTGCGGTCCTTGTCGACAGATGCAACCGACGGTCGAACGCTTGGCCGCGCAAGGCGTGCCGGTCCGACAAATCGATATCGACCGCGAGCCGGCGCTGGCGAAACGCTTCGCCGTCACCGGTGTGCCGTGCTTCGTTATGCTGCAAGCGGGGCGCGAGTCGGGCCGCATCGTCGGCGGCACCAGCTACGACCAACTTCTCAAGCTCGCTCAATCCGGCGCCGCCTCGGCTCCTGCGGCTGCCACCGCCGCTCCGAATCTTCCGACCACTCCGTTCGCGCTCGCTTCGGCCGGCGCGAAGCCGCAGCTTACGAAAGAGCTGATCGATCGCCTACTCGCGTCGACCGTGCGGATCAAAATCTACGACGCCGGCGGTCAATCGGTCGGCACCGGTACGATCATCGACAATCGCGAAGGGGAGGCCCTCGTCCTCACCTGCGGCCATATCTTTCGCGACTCGAAAGGGGCCGGCCGCGTCACCGTCGATCTCTACGGCACCGGCGCTCCGCAAGATATCGTCGGCCGGGTGATCGGCTACGATCTGGAAACCGATATCGGCTTTCTAAGCTTTCGGCCCGGCATGAACGTAATCACGGCGCGTGTGGCGCCGGCCGGCTATGCCGTGAAATCGAACGATCCGGTCGTCAGCATCGGTTGCAACCACGGCGACGACGCCACGCCGCGCGTCAGCCGCGTGACGACGATCGACAAGTTCCTCGGAGCGCCGAATCTGCAAGTCGCCGGCCAACCGGTGCAAGGACGCTCGGGGGGCGGATTGTTCAGCGTCGAAGGGTATGTCGTCGGTGTCTGCAACGCGGCCGATCCGGAAGACGACGAAGGCTTATATGCCGCGCTCCCTGCCGTGCATGCCGAACTCAATCAATTGGGACTCGCGAAGTTTTGTCTCGCGAGCGAACCGATCTTGGCCTCGAATCCTCCGGCGATGCCGGCCCGAATGCCGTCCTTCGGCAGCGCCGATCCGGCCGTGAACACGGTTCCGACGACCAGCACGATTCCGGCGGGAACCGCTCCGTCGAACGCGATTCCGCTCAGCCACACCGCTCCGGCTGCGTTCGCCGCCGCCGCTGCGGGAATGGCCCCTGCCGAGCAAGCGCTCGTCGCCGAGCTGAGCACCTTGGCCGCCGGCGGGGCCGAAGTGGTTTGCATCGTTCGACCTCTGGCCGACCCTAGGGCCAAGAGCAAGGTCGTCGTGATCGATCGTGCTTCGCCGGAATTTCTGCGACAATTGGCCGACGATCGCCGTCGGCAAGATGCCCGTCAGTTGACGTCGTACGATGTCGACACCACCTCGGCAACGGAAGCGGCAACAAACGACGGGCAGTCACACGCCCCGAAGTGGCAGCCGAATTGGGTGCCTGCAGCGGGACGGTAGCCCTCTCAGCCGGAGGGCGTTAGCCCAGGGTTGTGAAGCTAGCGGGGTTGCTTTTTCACGAGGGGTTGCGAGACTTTTCTTCGGGGCATCGTCTCGGAGTTAAGCGATGTTGTCATCGATCTTTGCGCCGTTCGTAAAGCAGGGTCCGGCGGCCGTGATGTTTC
>JAIOPP010000073.1 GCA_021413845.1 Planctomycetia bacterium
CGCGCGATCGAGTTTGGTGCGGGCGATTCCGCCCGACTCGGCTTGGCACGCGTGTTCGCGCAAACCGATCGCGAAGCGGCGGCACTCAAGCAGCTTGATCTTTGCGAAGATCAGACAAACCAGGACGTTCTCGAACTTCGCGCCGAAATCGACGAATGATTGCAACGGTCGGACATGCCGTTTAAGCGAAAACTAAACAGGCCGATAGGCACGTCGGCTTAGGACGTCGGTCGAGAACGGAATGAATAGAATCCGTACGGTCGCATAGTTCTCCGAAGCCTTTTGTGGACTTCCAAGATGCTTCGGATTGTCGCACCTAAGGAGGCAACTGCCGTTCCGTTGAAGCAACGGCAATTCGCTTAAGTGCGGTACCTAGAGCGCATCTCAATTTAACCTAGCGCCATCGTCGTCGTCTGGGTAGGCTGGCGAATCGTAAGGAGGAATTGCGATGGCCTACTCGAAGGAACTACGTCGGGAAGTGTTGGCGGCTTGCGATGCCCGGGTCGGAACGCGGGTGGTAGCGTTGCGGTTTAAGGTCAGCGAGTCTTGGGTTCGTCGTGTGAAGCAAGAGCGTCGCGAACAAGGAAAACTCGGCCCTTGCACGAAGCGTCGTCGGACGCCGAAGTGGGCGGCCGAAGCGGAGCGGATTCAGGCCGTCATCGCCCGACAACCCGATCTGACGCTCGCTGAGTTGCAGACGGAACTATCGACGGAGTTGAGCCGCATGACGCTCTGTCGGGCGTTGCGGCAGTTGCGGCTGACGCTCAAAAAAAAGTCCTGAGGGCGACGGAGCAGCAACGACCGGACGTCGCGGATCGTCGTGCGCAGTGGCGTCTTCGCCAAGCAGGCTTCGCTCCGGAGAAGTTGGTGTTTATCGACGAGACGTGGGTCAAAACGAACATGACCCGGCCCCGCGGTCGATCTCCCTGCGGCACGCGACTGGTCTGCGACGTGCCTTACGGTCACTGGAAGACGACGACGTTCTTGGCGGCCTTGCGAACCAGGGGCCTGACCGCTCCGTTGGTCGTCGACGGAGCGATCAACGGCGACCTGTTCCGCGGCTACGTCGAGCAGCATCTCGTGCCGACGCTCGCCGCGGGCGACGTCGTTGTGATGGACAACCTCAACTCGCACAAAGTTGCCGGCGTGCAAGCGGCAATCGAACGCGTCGGGGCCGAGGTACTCTACTTGCCGCCGTACAGTCCCGACCTCAACCCGATCGAACAGGTCTTCGCCAAGTTCAAGTGGCTCATTCGCAGCGCCGCCGAGCGAACCGTCGCCGGACTGTGGAAACGCTGCGGCGAACTCCTCGAACGCTTCTCCGAAGACGAGTGCCGAAACTACTTTCGACACTGCGGATACCGCTATGTTTAAACGTGATGCGCTCTAGCCGCACCGACGATGGCTATTCTATAGCGGAGCTTACGTGCCGCAGCGCTTTGCCGGCTAAGGCGCCAGTCGGCGTCCCTTCGAAAACGGCCGGCACGCCGTTGACGAACACGTACCGCACGCCTTGCGAGTATTCGTACGGCTTGTCGTACGTGGCGCGATCCATGATCGTATTAGGGTCGAAGACCA